>JAJRYB010000049.1 GCA_024275995.1 Planctomycetota bacterium
GTAAGCGAGAAGAAGAAGAAGGTGGCTGAGTACTGGCTGCAGTGGCGCATGCCGGAAATCCACATGCTCAAAGAGCAGATACTCTCTGGCGATATGGCCGCGGTCAAGGAGTTCGAGGCCCTTGCCGGACCGGTACCCGTTATCGAGTAGCCCGGCAATAACAGCAGACCCAAAACCACCGGCCGCGGAACGACAAGTCGCCAGGCGGCTCAGTGCGACTTTTTACGATCGGGCCAATTGTCGTACGGGGTTACGAATCCGTATCGCTCCCGCGGTAAGCGGTGCTTGGCGAAGTTGCTTTCGATATAATCAACGCAGGCCCACATCGCCCGCGTGTCCGACTTGTAGATATGGCAACTTCGCCCGCTGAAGACGGGATGGCCCGGCGAAAACGATTTCATATCCCTTACGGCGGAGAGGGCAGCTTCCTTGAGCGGTTCGGACATTTCCTCTGCCTTCAGGCGGTGCTTTCTCATCAGGAAATGCACGTGATTTGACAGGACGGCGCATGCGTAACAGGTAAGCCCCTCGGCCGTTATCACCTCCCCGAATGCACCGGCAAGGGCTTGCTGTTCCGCAGCCGCCCACCAGAGCACCGGATGCCGCAATCGCTTCTGCGCCTCGACGTAAAAAGCCCGCAACTGTTCCCGCGACGGTTGAATACGCCTGCGCCCAAAGTGCATCTCCGCGAGCGGCGCCAGCTCGGGCGAGAAAAGCGCGCGCGAGTAACTTCCCCGCGGATCGTTCGCAAGCCAGTGTCCGTACCCCGTCAGAATGATGTGATACCCGATAACCATCTGCGGAATATAAATCCTCTCGCCGCGGAACGACAAGTCGTCTCTTCGCGTTCGTATCGAGCTTGCGGTACGGTTTTATGTTTATGTTCCGGAGCGATACTCGAATAGCGCCTTGGTTTTATCACGCCTTGGCGTTCCGCAGGACGGAGCATTTCACAACACCTCCTGATCCCATATACTTTTCTGCGGGCCTGAATTTTTGGAATCGGTCATTGGGAACCCTGGAAGATAAAATTCGTCCTCCGTTCATCGCCAACCCGCGCCGGCGGGATATCCTGGGCATCGTCCTGCTGGTCGCACTGGCGGCGAGCCTGCTGCCGACGGTTCTCTTTTATGCAACTTCCGCTTCCGATCCCGCTTCTCAGGGGCAACTGAGACTGATCCCGTCCGATCAGGTAGTCCCGGCGATAATCGACCCGATGGTATCGGTCTATCTGCTCGCCGCGATGGGCTTCCTGCTTGCCCTGCGGTTCGGAGCGCTCGATCTGAGCGTCTGGGCTCTCGGCGGGGTGAGCGGCGTCATCGCCGCGACACTTATCAACGCCGGCGTTGCGCCTCTGTTTGCCATGGTCCTTGCCGTACTTACCGGCGTTATCGTCGGCGTCGTAAACGCCCTGCTCATCGTGCTGGTTCGCCTGCCGAGCGCCGCCGTGACAATCGCGACGGGCCTGGTGATTATGTTCTCCTGCCAGTTACAAACCACCGGCAGGGAGGTCCGCGTCGTGGACGACGCATTCGACGCCTGGCACCTCACCGCCCGGGTTCACTCAATTGATGAGAATTCCCGGCACCAAAAACCGATCGCCGAGACACCACCTTCCGATGCGAACGATCCTGTGGTTACCGAGGTTGCGTCGCTGGGGCTTCCGATCACTCGCATGCTGATCGTCGTCGGAATCTATTCAATCGTCATGTTCGTCCTGGTGGAGGGCGGCATCCTCGCCCGACGGGGCGTTCAGCTTACGCCGCGACGTGCGATGTTCCTGTCGCTGGTCGCGTCGGGCGCCCTGTCCGCAGCCGCCGGGGCGCTGTGGGTGCTGGAATACGGAAGCGCGCCGGTCCTTACCCGTCCGATAGGCGATCTGCGAATTCCTGCCGCGGCGATCCTGGCCGGGGGGGCGTATTTCGGCGGACGCGGACGAACGCTGCTTGCGGGACTGTGCCTGCCACTGGCGATGCTGCTCACCGTCATCTGGCGCCAGGGTGTCTGGAACTACCAAATCGAGGGATACGCCGTGCAGGTGCTTGTCCTGGCGATCATGGCGTTCGTCGTGTATGCCGCCTTCTCCCAGGCGCTGGCGGGACGACGCATACGAAAACCGCTCGCTATACCGGCCGCTACCTGCTGCATGT
Source organism: Planctomycetota bacterium (assembly GCA_024275995.1). Lineage (GTDB taxonomy): Bacteria > Planctomycetota > Phycisphaerae > SM23-33 > SM23-33 > JAJRYB01. Next base: position 2,151 of record JAJRYB010000049.1, read on the forward strand.
GCAGCCTGGTGGTGCTGGCCGGGGCGGCAAAGGTGGGCGACGGAAAGATCAAGAACCGGATGTACGCCGTCGCATTCGTTACCTGGACGATCGGACTTGCCCTGCTGCTGCTTTCCCGACATCTCGCCCAGCGCGCCAAGCGACAATTGACGTGACCTTTGCATCTGCCACGCCCCCATACCTGGGCGAATACGGGACGCGGGCGGGTCATGGCTGGTCCGTCGAGGTTTTTACTGCCGAGTCCGCGTACACGGCGATGTTGCGCACGATCTCGAAGGCGGAATCCGGCTGGTATCCGTCGCACCCGTAAGCGGGGTATCCAACCAGTCCCGCGGTCAGGTCTTCCCTGCTGAAGATCACTGCGACGCGATTGCCCACAAGCACGGCCTTGAGGTTCGGCTGCTTCTTGCGAAGCCGTTGTCGCGTCGCCCGCCGATACTTAACCTTCTCGATCACCATCCCGTCGAGGCGGTACAGGGGCGAAAGCGAAGAGAGCTTTACGATTGCATCCAGGCCATACATCTTCGCCAACAGCTTCTCCGCGGATTCGGCGAAGCGTTTCGCTCCGCCCGCCGCGTCGATGAGAATCGTTCCACCATCGGTGACGAATTTCTCGAAGGCCTCCCGCTGCTGCTGCGAAAACGTGAACGGACCGGTACCGGTCAAAGTAGCCAGCCTGGCGTCCGATTCGCCAAGTTTCTCGATATCGATCGGATCGCCGGCGTCGATCTTTATCTGGTATCGGCGTCCCATCAGCCTGGCGAACCGCTCGTACGCCTTCGGCTCAGGATCGTAGTTCCCGGAATATTTCAGGCGTGCGATTTTTATCGTCCGCTTCGGGGTGAATTTTGGTGCGAGAGGCCAGACCGTCACGCCCCTGTTCCGCAGCGATCCCTTATCCGTCGTGTACATGAACACGTTGGCGGCAGCTTCGAAGGCGAATCGCTCCGAGGAAAAATTCCTCATCTGCCAGCTCTTGGGCAGATCGGCGTCCGTATGAATCACCAGCGGGCGGATACCGTTGCTGATCATGTGGAATTTCGGTCGCCTCCGCAGGGTGAAGAATATCTGGTACAGCGGGTGAGTGAACGGGAGGGACTCCATCTCGTATTTCGGGAAAAGCTTCGCGTATATATCACGCATGCCCTTACTGAAGCCGCTTCCGCTACACTCGGTGCAGCTGAAAATCGTGCCTCCCTCGAGGACGAACTGTCGCAGTTTTGCGAGGTCCGCATCCGTGAATTTCGGCGCCTTTGCGCCGGAGATATACAGGATCGGGGCGTCGTGCCATTCGCGCACGGGAACCTTGAGATTGATGATCTGCCAGTTGACGGTTCTTTCGAAAATCCTGGTGATCCACCGCGTGAGATTGGCCAGGTCTCGCGGACGGTTGTCCCAGTCGCCGTCGTATTGAAGCTTGTTGAACAGGACGGAATGTTGCCCGCGCACCAGGAACAACAACGCGAACGCGGTGCTCACTTCGCCGCCCCAGCCACCGTCGCCTCTCTGCGTTCTCAACAGGTACTTCGTGCCGATCTGATACCAGTTCGCCTTCCCGAAGTACTTGTATCCGCTGGCCAGCCCGACACGTTCAATGGCGTAGAGGTAGTAATGACTGTAACTGCCGCTGGCGCTGAAGTTGCGGTCCAACCAGTCCAACCCGCGTTTCATGGGCCTCCGGACCAGCTCGCCCTGCTCGCCAAGGTTGCAGCGTTTGAAGCTCGCTGCGAATATGTTGTCGAAGCAGACGAACATGCTTGCCAGTCCCGCAGCCGTCATCGTGTTTGTACTGTCAACTTCCTCGCGGCGGTACGTCCATCCACCGTCATCCTGCTGAGTGTCGAGCCAATGACGCATCACCTTCCACCAGTATTGTATCGGCACTTCCAGCCCGTCGCGGGCGCCTGCCCAGACACCCAGAAGCCCGAACTGGGAATTGGAGTTGTCGCCCCTGCTCTTCCCGTCGCCACGGCAATTGTAGCCGTAGCTTCCGTCCGCCGTGGAACGGATGATCGTGTCCACGTCTTTCTTCAGCAGATTACGATACTTGCCGTTCGTTTTTCGATTGGCCAGGTGCCAGACGCTGCTTCGCAGGCCCAGGACATACGTTTTCGTCGTCTTACCCCTGGCGAGCCAATCGAGCGCCTTTATCATTCTCGGGTCCTGCGCGCTTTCGTCGGCTGCGAGCAGGGCGTAAATCGACAGCGCGCCTGGACCGTACGGGTATTGGTCAGTTCCACCATAAGGCACCCAGCTACCGTCGGCGCGCTGTTTCGACCAGAGATAGTCGATTGCTTTGGAAATGGCGCCGGCGACGGCGGTATCGGAAAACTCCCGCTCCTGTCCGTCCAAGATTGTGCAGGTCATTCCGACGATAACAAGAACGACAAGACAGATCGGTTTGCTAATCATGGCGATCTCCTTGCAGATAACGGCTAGACTTTCGCTCCGGCCCGGTGGCGAAGGTATGCATCTATGAATCCCTGGATGTCCCCGTCGAGCACCTTATCGGTGTGCGGGTTTTTCAGCTCTGTTCGTTCGTCGCGAACGAGTTGGTACGGGTAGAGCACGTATGATCGTATCTGGCTGCCGAAGGCGATTTCGCCCTTGTCTCCGTAAAGTTTCGCCAGTTCCGCGTCGCGCTTCGCCTGCTTGTGCTGATACAGCTTGGCTGCGAGCATCTTCCGGGCGTGGGCGCGGTTCTTGTGCTGGGACCGATCGTTCTGGCACTGCACGACGATACCCGTCGGCAAGTGCGTCAGGCGGACGGCGCTGGAGGTTTTGTTTACGTGCTGGCCGCCCGCGCCGCTGGCGCGGTAGGTGTCTTCCCGAATGTCCTTGTCCCAGTCGATGTCCACTTCCACCTCGTCCAGTTGCGGAATAACGTCCACCGACGCGAATGACGTATGGCGGCGGTTCTGGGAGTCGAACGGACTGATCCGCACCAGCCGATGCACGCCACGCTCGCACGAAAGATACCCGTAGCAATAGGGGCCAGATACGTCCAGCGTCGTCGAACGGAGGCCCGCCTCCTCGCCGTCGACGCGATCGATTTCCGAAGCGGAATATCCGGCGCGCTCGAAGTATCGCAGGTACATTCGCAGGAGCATCTCGGCCCAGTCGCAGCTCTCCGTTCCACCGGCGCCGGCGTGGATCGAAAAATAGCACGCCCCGGCGTCGTGGGGTCCGCTGAGCAGCGTCCGAAGCTCCAGGCGGTCCAGGGCGCCGGACAGGGCGTTCAGCTCACGGTCCGCCTCGGCGAAATCATCGTCGCTGCCGGCTTCCGACGCCAGTTCGTACAGCACGGAAAGGTCTTCCGACCGCTGAAGGATATCCGTAATCGGCCCGACGACCGCCTTGAGCGTCTTGAGCTCTCCGACGATCTTCCGGGCGTTTTCCTGGTTGTCCCAGAAACCGGGTGCAGCCATTTTCTCCTCGAGTTCGGCGAGGGCTTTCTGCCTGGCAGACAAGTCAAAGAGAGTCCCGGATAGCGACGATCCGGGCGGTAAGAGTTTCGATTCGTTCTTTCAGGCCTTCAGGTTCGGTCATTACTGTCTCTCCTGCACCTATGATACCGCTATGTATGGTGGCTGACAAGCCCGGCCGGTATTTGGTATCATGCGGGCGGCGCTTTCCATGCGAGCTATCTCACTACAATCCGGAAGCAACGGTAATTGCATTTACGTCGAGACGGCCCGGACGAAACTCCTGCTGGACGCCGGGATCAGCGGCGTAAGGGCCCAGCGGTACCTTGCCGATTGCGGCGTGGACATCCGCGACGTGGACGCCGTGATTATCTCGCACGATCACAGCGACCACATCCGCTGCGCCGGCGTTTACCAGCGCAAGTTCGGCCTGCCGATTTACGTGACTTCCCGCACCCTCCAGGCGGGCCTGCGACGATGCAACCTCGGACGACTTGCGGACGTCAGGAACTTTCGCCCGCGAGACGCCATTTCGTTCGACGGTGCGACCGTCGAGACGTTTCCCACGCCGCACGACGGCGCCGACGGTATTGCGTTCGTGATATTCGCCGACGGTAAACGGCTGGGCGTGCTGACGGACCTGGGACACGCCTTCGACGAGCTTGCCGAGGTTATCGCCTCGCTCGACGCCGTGATACTCGAGAGCAATTACGATACGCGAATGCTCGATACGGGGCGGTATCCGGAGTTTCTCAAGGCGCGCATTCGCGGCAGCGGGGGGCATCTGTCCAACGCCGAGTCCGCCGATCTGCTCGCCGTAGCCGGGGGCGACCTGAAATGGGCGTGCCTGGCGCACCTGTCCGAGGAGAACAACGCGCCCGATATCGCGATGGCTGCGCATCGGAAAACGCTTGGCCGTACTTTTTCGCTGCACGTCGCACCGCGCTACGGGCCGTCCGAGGTTCTGGAAGTCTGACGAGCTGCGCTTCCACCGGCGCATCGTCGCGTGTATAACGTCCGTCGGAACGAAAGGAATCGCAATGCCGGACAATTTCGCCGATCGTCTGCTTGCCGCCATCGAAAAAAAAGGCGCCCCAGTCTGCGTTGGGATCGATCCGCGATACGATCGCCTCCCGGATGAATTTCGCACCGATGGGGCCGGGAACATACAGCGCGTCGAGGCCATCGAGCGATGGTCGCGCGGAGTGCTGGAGGTCCTCGCCCCGCACGTCCCAGCCGTCAAACCACAGTCCGCCTACTTCGAGGCGCTGGGTCCCGCCGGCGTGGCGGCGTATTTCAACCTCGTTCACTACGCCGAGCAACTCGGGCTTATCGTCATCGGCGACGTAAAGCGCAACGATATCGGTTCGACCGCCAGCGCTTACGCCGACGGGCACCTTGCAGCCAGGCCGTCCCCGGACGCCATTACGGTCAACGGATATCTTGGGCAGGACGGTATCGCGCCGTTCGTCGATGTCTGCCGTGAAAAGGGCAAGGGAATCTTCGTGCTGGTCAGGACGAGTAACCCCTCCGCCGGGAGCATCCAGGACTTCACCGGCGCCGAGGGCGTGAAGTTCTACGAACACATAGCCGCGGAGGTGGCACGGATAGGCTCAGCCGAGGGACTCGTGGGCGAATCCGGTTACAGTTGCGTCGGGGCGGTAGTCGGCGCGACGTATCCCGACGAAGCACGCAGATTGCGGCAGATAATGCCTCAGCAATTATTCCTCGTGCCCGGTTACGGGGCGCAGGGCGCCACGGCGAAAGACTGCGCCGCAGCGTTCACGCCGGACGGCTCGGGCGCGATCGTCAACGCATCGAGAAGCGTTATCTACGCACACCTGCGCGACCGGTACAAGCACCTGGACTGGAAGCAGGCCGTCGCCCAAGCTACCCAGTCGTTCGCGCAGGACATCACCAGGTCCGTCGGAGCCTAGCGCCATGCCTCCGCGACGCACGAACACGCAGATGTTCGCCCTGCCGGGCCGGCCGCCGGAAACGATAGACCTTCGCGGCGCTACGTACCGGCTTGTCCGCGTGTTCAAGCATGACTTTTTCGCCGCGACGTGCCTGTACGAGACGCCGCAACCCTGCGAGTTGTCGAGAATCGTCGTGAAGTTCGCCCGCCGGCAACCATTCTGCGGACTCCCCGCGCGCTGGATGGGGCGCATGATGGCCGATCACGAACAGGCGATCTACCGGGCACTCGAGGGCGTCGTCGGCGTGCCGAAATGGGCGGGACGCCTCGACGAGAACGTCTATGCGATCGAGTACGTCGATGCCGTTCCGCTGGACCACATGGAAAGCCCGCCGGGCGGGTTCTTCGATCGTCTTGGCGACCTGTTCGACGCGGTGCACCTGCGCGGTATCGGCTACTGCGACGCCAACAAGCGCTCGAACATTCTCGTCGGCGAAGACGGCAGAGCTTTTCTCGTGGACTTCCAGCTTTCCATCCGCCTCCGCGACGATTTACCCTGGCCCGTGCGCCAGATCATGCGCGCCGTCGTGAACTACATCGCCGAGCGGGACCTGTATCACATCTGCAAGCACAAGCGCCGCCTGGCGCCCGCGGAGCTGACGGAAGAAGAGGAAAAACTCTCGCGACGGCGCAGCGGGCTGCACCTGCTCCACCGCAAGCTCACCAAGCCCTGGCGGGCGATCAGGAGGCGTTTCCTCCGCAGGCAGTACCGACGGGGAAGGCTCCTCAGCCCCACCGCTGAACTCGAAAGCCATCACCAGCCCGAAAAGGAAACCTGGCGCCGGCAAGATGACGACGCAAGATAACTCCCGTTCAATCAGGACATTATGACGGCTGTCGTCAATCCTAAACCTCTCGTCGAATTCCGTCGATATGTAACCTGAAAGGTTCTCGCACCACAGGAGAAGTGTCCGAGACCATGAAACTTGCATATACAATTCTGGCGGACCTGGCAGAGTTGTTCGTATTCGCCGCCGGCGCCGCGGCGCTGATAATGGCTGCGAGCGCCGCCCTTTAAGCGGTGCCGGGTTGGCAACGTCCGTTGTATCCGGCGAGAACTTCCCGCAAGTCCTCGATGCGACGAATCCGATGCTGCGCCTTGACTTTGGAATTGACGTGACGCAACTGGGGGTCCTTCAGGACGGAAACAAGTCCAGCCCTGTTCGCGCCGATAATGTCGATTTTGGGCATATCGCCGACGAACAGCGTCTCGGAAGGTTCCAGACGCGCTTTTTCGAGAGCGATTTGAAATATCCGCCGCGCCGGTTTGCGGAATCGCACCTGGCAGGAATAGACGCGCACGGGAAGCAAATCGAGCAGCCCTTCGCGCCGAAGATGTCGGTCCAGAACATCCTCCGGCAGGAACGTGTTGGATAGAAGCCCGAGCGTGATTCCCCGCTCCCGGAATTCCTCCAGCGTTTCGCGGAGATTATCTTCCACTGTCGCGCAGCGGCTCAGCGGTTCATACCACAACCAGGCGAGTTCCAGCAGTTGTTCATGCGTGAGATGCTGCCCCATCTGGCGAGAAAGCCTTCGCATGAGGTCAAGCGAGTTGAACTCCCTGCGCGTAATCCGGCTGATGACGTAATGCCACTGAATCGACCAGTACTGCTTGCGATGGTATTTCGCGAAGGACGGTACCGGCTGGTTCAGATCGCGCAGATAGTCGTATGCCAGATGTGTGCCGGCCTCGAACTGGGCGGATATGTCCGGACCGCCGAAATCCAGAAGAGTATCGCCGAGATCGAACAGGATGCCTCTGATCTTACGGGTCATTGCTTTCCATTTACGCTCGCGAGATTGACGGTAAAATACAGGACCGGCCGGCATACTGCAACGCGCGAAACAACATCTTGCAGAGATGCGTGAGGTGCGCGCGACGCCGCTACCGATAAAAAAACCTCCGGCCTGGGCAAAAAATCTTATAGAGACAAGCGCAGGGCAAAAGGCCATCGTGCGATATTCGGGATAATAAAAAACCTCCGGCCCACTCGCTTGGGTGAACCGGAGATCGCCACGGCCAGAAAAACAGCCGCATATTCGTAACCCGCAATGGGGAGTTTCGACCCTGTCGCAACGCGCGCGAGTATACCAATCCGCCGATTTCTTGTCAATGAAGGCCGGAAAAAGCTCCCGCCCGGAAAAATGGGCATAACACTGTATTATTAAGGAGCTTCTGTCGAAAAATGTTGCAAGATAAGTCCGCATGTGGGAATTTTTTCCCGCGCTTCCCCTTGTGAGCGATTACAGCCCACGGATTGCAACCTGCCTTCCGGCAGGCAGGTCCGCAGGCTGTGATTTGATGCTATCTCCTTGTGTTACAGGCAGATAGTGTCTTATGCGTATCCGTTCGGGTGCGTCCGATGCCATCTCCAGGCGTGTTCGACGATAGTTTCGAGCTTTGGGAACCTGGGTTGCCAGCCGAGCTGCTTCATCGCTTTTTCGCTCGATGCGACGAGCCGGGGCGGATCGCCCGCACGGCGCGGCGCATCTTCCACGGGGATATCGCAGCCGGTAACGGCCCGGCAGGTCTCGATGACCTGTCGCACGGAGAACCCTTCTCCGTTGCCCAGGTTATAGACCTTCACGCCGCCCGCTGTCGCCGCGTGGATCGCCAGGACGTGCGCGTCGGCAAGATCGCTCACGTGGATGTAATCGCGAATGCACGTGCCGTCCGGCGTGTCGTAATCGCAGCCGAAGATTTTTATGTCCTTCCGCCGGCCCCGTGCTACCTGCAGGACGAGCGGTACCAGGTGCGTCTCGGGCGAGTGGTCCTCGCCGATGGTCCCATCGGCGCTTGCCCCGGCTACGTTGAAGTACCGCAGCGCGACGAACTCCATTCCGTAGGCCGTGGCGTACGCGCGCAGCATGAACTCGACGCACAACTTGCTCGCTCCGTAGGGATTGATCGGGTCCAGGCGGTCGTCTTCGATAATCGGAACGCGTTCCGGCCGGCCGTAAACAGCCGCCGTCGACGAGAAGACCATCGTCTTTACGCCGCAGTCCCGCATGGCGTCCAGGAGCGTCAGACCGATGATCGTATTATTGTGGAAATATTTGTCGGGCTTCTCGACGGACTCGCCCGCCTCGATGAACGCAGCCAGGTGTACCACCGCGTCGATGGCGTTTTCTTTCAACGCGGCGCGCAGGGCATCACCGTCGGCGAGGTCCGCGACGATAAGCTTCGCCTCGCCGACCGCCTCGGCATGTCCATTTCCGAGATTGTCATAAGCGACGCATTCGTGTCCCCCAGCCGTCAGCGCACGGATAACGTGCGAACCGATATACCCCGCCCCGCCTGTCAGTAATACGTTCATGGTAGTCTCCCGAACGGGCGATTATAGGTTCCGTCGGGATAGCTTGCAATTCGTCCGTAGCCGGGGGAAAATCGCCGCAGGACCTAAGAGCCTGTCCGAATAACCGCACCCGCCGCGTTGTGACGAAAACGAGATGGACCTGCCTGCCGGTAGGCAGGAGCAAGGAAGGACTTTCGATGCTATACCTTAACGGTATGTCGAGGAGTTCTGACGCAGCAGACGCTCGTTTTCGCACAACCCGAAGGGACGGGCGTCTTTTTGCCCAGCCCGGCGTTGCTTGGACTCAGCGACCCGACGGGGTCGCAATCGTCCTCGCGCCTTGGCCTGGACAAAAAACCGCTCCGTCGCGGCCCGCGGGGTTATTCGGATAGGCTCTAAACATTCAACTTCGAGCGAAAGGAACAACTCATGCGGAAGTGTGCGATCATCTCGATATCAGTCCTGCTGTTTACCGCGGGCCTTTGCCGGGCCGGCGAAAAAGTTACCCTCGAACAGAAGTTCGTCCCGGGCACCTACGTTACTACGATGACGACGGACATGCGGAACGCGACACAGATGCCCAACGCCCGGGGCGAAATAAAGCAGGGCATTAAGATGCTGATGGTGATGGAAACGACCGTCGAGAAGCCAAGCGATAAGGGTCAGACTATCCGCATAACCTACAAGCGGTTCAGGCAATCGGTAACCAGCGGATCGATGAGCATCTCTTACGATAGTGCCAAGGCGACGGAATCCCAAAATCCGCAGATGGCCAAAATTTACGGCGCGATGCTCGACCATGAAATCCGGTTCACCATGGATTCCGAGGGTAAAATAGTCGATTCCAAGGGCCTGGATGAAATGTGGGACAAGATGGGGGCCGGTAATCCTGCAATGGCGCTCGTAGTGAAGAACATGAAGAAGCAGTTCGGCAACACAATGCTCAAGCAGATGATCTCGTCGTCGTCACGGTACATGCCCGACAAGCCCGTCGCTGTCGGCGATACGTGGGAAACGAACACAAAGCAGAACGTGCCGGTGTTGGGTGAGATAGACTTCGTTCAGCAATGCAAGCTTACGGATTTACCGGACACGCCGGCAGGAAAAGTCGCCGTCATCGTGTTTACCGGAAAGATGAAAAGCGACAAGCCGACCACGACGGACATGGGCCAGGGCAAGATGACTTTCACCAGTGTCGATATGACAATGACCGGGAAGATGAACGTGAACATAGCCAATACGACCCTGACCACCACGGTGATGGACATGTCCTCCAGGATAAAAATGTCGGTTGGCGGTCCCGAGGGCCGGACGATGGATATGGCTGTCGATACCAAGGGAACGGTCAAGACCACGGTTCGCCCCGGCAGGTACGAACCGCCTGCGACCCAGCCGGCCGCGGAGTCCTCTGCCGCGCAATAGAAGTAGCCACAACCGCAGGTTTCGCACGGACGGAATACCGCTTTCGCCCGTGTGTGTTGCTGCGCGCATGGAGAACGAATGTTCGGAAGGGTACTGAAAAGCGATCCGTTGCAACGGGCAGCCGGGCTACTCGCGCCGGGCAAGGTGGTGCGTATTTCCGGCGTGTGGGGCTCGTCGGCGCCCATGATCGCCGCGGCGCTGGGCAGGCTCTCAAACGCGCCCGTGCTTTATATCACCCCGCATCCGGACGATGCCGACGACGCGGTTGACGACGTGGAGCTGTTCACCGGCGCCGAGCCGCACCTGTTCCCCGCATGGGAGGTATCCCCACCGTCCGCGGGCGATCAGGGCGCCCTCGGCGGCGCGCACGGAAGCGATGAAATAACATCCCAGCGCCTGCGAATCTGCAACCTGCTGGCGAAGGGGCGAACCGATAAAGGCGAGCGCGTGGATTTCCTTGTCAGCCCCGTCATGGCGCTGCTTCAGCCGGTCCCTTCGCCCGATACGCTGGCGAAGCTACGCTTGACGCTGTGCAAAGGTGGGCGACTTGACCTTGACGATCTGTCCGCCTGGCTTCTGGACGCCGGATACGAGCGCGTGGACCCGGTGGACCAGCCCGGCCAATTCGCCCGTCGGGGTGGAATCGTGGTCGTGTGCCCCATCGGCGCAGGCTGCGCCGTCAGTATCGAATTCTTCGGCGACGAGATAACCTCGATCCGCCGGGTGGACCTGGATACGCAGCGCAGCACAGGCGAGATTTTCTCGTACGACCTGATAGGCGTTGCGCCGGTTCGCGGGGCCGGAGCCGGAAGCACAACCTGCCTGCCGGACTACCTCCCGGACGATACGATCGTCTGCATGGTCGATCCGGCGGACCTGGTCGAGTTGGCCGAGGAGTTGTACGATCGCGTTTGCAACGAATTGGCCTCGCCCCGATCAGCCGACGCGCTCTACCGGCCGGCGAAAATCTTCCAACACGCCCGGCGTTTCGCCGTCGCGGAGATGTTGACTTTCCGCCCGAAATTGGAGGACGAATCGATCCCGCTGTCCATACGCTCGTTTCAGCGCGTCTCGGTGAACACGCGCGAGGCGATGGGCGAGCTGGAGGAGCTTTCGCGATCGGACGAGGTGTGGGTCTTCTGCGAGAATCCCGCCGAGCGTCAGCGGTTCGAGCAGTTGCTTGCGGCGTCTCATCCGCTGCTTGCCGGACGGTTGAAGATGTCGCTTGGACACCTGCACACGGGTTTTCACTGGCCTGGGGAAAAGCTCGTCGCCATCGGGCATCACGAAATATTCCACCGGTACGCTCGCGTGCGGCGCATCCGTCGCGTGCGTGCGGGTCGTCCCATAACGTCCCTGATGGACCTGCGGGACGGCGATTACGTAGTGCACGTGACGCATGGAATCGCCAGGTTCCAGGGGCTTAAGCGGCTCGATCGCAACGGCAGGAGCGAGGAATATCTCACGCTGCGGTTCGCGGGCAGCGCCGTGGTGCACGTTCCGGTATCCCAGATAGACCTCGTGCAGAAGTACATCGGTTCTGGCAAGGTCAGGCCGACTTTGAGCAAGCTGGGCGGGACGCTCTGGTCGAAACAGAAGGCCCGCGCCCAAGACGCCGTGCGCGACCTTGCTGCGGAGATGCTTCGCACGCAGGCGATGCGGGCGGCCTTGCCAGGCGAAGCCTATCCCGCGGACACCGAATGGCAGAGACAGTTCACCGGCGAGTTTCTGTATACCGAGACGGAAGACCAGCTCATCGCCATGCAGCAGATCGACACTGACATGCTCGCCGGGCGCCCGATGGACCGCCTCCTCTGCGGAGACGTGGGCTACGGAAAGACGGAACTGGCGATGCGTGCAGCCTTCAAGGTCGTCGAGGCGTCCAGGCAGGTGGCGGTGCTGGTGCCCACGACGGTACTGGCGGACCAGCATCTGCGAACCTTCCGCGAGCGGATGGCGGACTATCCGTTCGTCATCGACGCGCTCAGCCGCTTCCGAAGTCCCTCCGAGCAGCGGAGGATCGTCGAGATGCTTTCGGAAGGACAGATCGACATCCTCATCGGCACCCATCGCCTGCTCAGCGACGACGTGAAGTTCCGCGACCTGGGCCTTATCGTCATAGACGAGGAGCAGCGGTTCGGCGTGGAGCACAAGGAACGCCTCAAGCACATGCGCGCTACGGTGGAGGTGCTCACGATGACGGCTACGCCAATTCCGCGAACGCTGCACATGGCGCTTCTGGGCCTGCGGGATATCAGCGCCCTGGCGACGCCGCCGCTGGATCGCAGGGCGATTCACACGGAACTCTGCCGTCAGGACGATCGCCTGATCCGCACGGCGATTCTGCGTGAACTGAATCGCAGGGGGCAGGTATTTTTCGTACATAACCGTGTGATGGATATTCGTTCCGTAGCCGAACACGTCCAGTCGCTTGTCCCCGAAGCCCGCGTAACAATCGCCCACGGACAGATGGCCGAGGGTGAGTTGGAAAAAACGATGCTGCGATTCGTCCGGCAGGAGATAGACGTGCTCGTCTGCACGACGATTATCGAGTCCGGGCTGGATATTCCGACGGCAAACACCATGATCATCCACGACGCCGACAGGTTCGGACTCTGCGAGCTTCACCAACTCCGCGGGCGCGTTGGGCGATACAAGCACCGCGCTTATTGCTACCTGCTTGTGTCCGAAAACCGTCCCGTTGCGCCCGTTGCCGCCAGGCGTCTCAAGGCGATCGAGGAGTTTTCCGACCTTGGCGCCGGGTTTCAGATAGCGATGCGGGACCTGGAAATCCGCGGCGCCGGGAACATCCTCGGGCGCGAGCAGAGCGGGCACATTGCCCTGGTCGGGTACGAATTGTACTGCCGGCTGCTCGAACAGTCCGTCCGCAAGCTCCAGGGCAAAAAACCCATCGTACAACAGAACGTGCACGTCGAGCTGGGTGTGGACGCCTGCCTGCCCGACGGATACATTCCGTCCGCCCAGCAGCGCATGGAGATATATCGTCGCATGGCCAGATGCACGCACGTCGAGGAGCTTCGGCAGCTCGCCGCGGACATGAAGGACGCCTACGGCAGGATTCCTCCGCTTGCCCTCTCGATGCTGGACCTTACCGAAATCCGCGTGCTGGCATGGCGATTGGGAATCGCAAGCATCGTACTGATGCCCCCGGACATTATTTTCACGGTGGATGAGTTCACGCGGGCGGCGGGTGTTTTCGAAGGCGCAGCCGGGAGCGTACGCCTTCCGGACGCCGGGACCGTCCACTGGCGACCGCCGCGGGAGTACATTCAACCGCGAACGATCGTTAATGTTTTGTTAAAGCGATTGAGGCTTACCCGCCAAGACGGATAGAATACGAGAAGGTATCCGGTGTGGAAGTCCCTATGAATATACGACGATCGATTCCCGTTGTTTTTCTGGCCGCTCTCGTTTTGGGGTGCGGCGGGAAAGGTCCGCGCTGGCCTTGGCGGAATGATGTCCCCATAACGCCACCACAGAAAACCGCCGCGACCGGCCCGGCCCACGCCACGACCCCCGCCCGATCCGACCGCAAGCCAACGCCCGCTCAAACGCAGCCACCACGCAGCGAATCGCCTGGAAGACCTGCCGGCGGCGAAGACCTGGACATCGCCGGTCCGACCCCGCTGGTTGCGCTGGTCGGTGACGTCAAGCCGGAAGATTTTCGTAAGCCCAAACCCAAGCCCAAACCGGCGCCAAAGGTGGAACCCGCTCCCAAACCCGAGCCGGCGCCAAAGGTGGAACCCGCGCCCAAACCCGAGCCGGCGCCAAAGGTGGAACCCGCGCCCAAGGTCCAGCCGAAACCTAAAGTCGAGTCCGTACCCGGCAAGGCGACGGTCGTCGCCGCCTCGATGCTCCAGGTAAACGATCGGTTTATAACGATCGAGGACGTACTGCAAAACGTTCGTCCCCGGCTTACGGGCTTGCCCAGGGGCATCTCGGAGGCTTCGTTCCGACGACAGACCGCCCCCATTATCGATTCCGAAGTCCGTTCACTCGTTCAGCAGGCGCTGGTCCTTGGCGAGGCGGGCAAGCGTCTCACGGAGCAGCAGAAGGCCATGATCGACGCCGAGATGGAGTCGAGCCTTCGAGACATGATCGCCGGGGTCGGTGGTAGCAGACAGAGGCTCGAAGAGAGCATAGCGCGCAAGGGCACCACGCTCGAGGCCGTGCTTGACGCCCATCGTAGGCGACTGACGATCCAGCTGTACCTGCGGCACAAATTTCTGCCCGCCGTCACAATCAATCGGCGGATGCTCTGGAGTTACTACCGCACTCATCGATCGGAGTTCTCCGCGAAGAAGCGCGTTCAGATGCAACTGATCGCAGCCCCGCTCGACGCGTTCATTCGTGGGGGCGCCGCCCAGGCGACGGCGACTGAGATCAACCAGGCGCGCATCGAAGCGTTCAGGCTCATTTCCAGGGCGGACCGGCGCCTGCGAAAAGGGGACGATTTCGGCGGGATTGCCAGGGACCTGTCCAAGGGCATCAAGGCGGGCGGAGGAGGGATTTGGCCGATGATGACCGCGGGCAATTTTCGCGAGGAAAAGGTGGAGGCGGCTGCGTTCGTTCTGCGAGAGGGGCAGGTCAGCGACGTTATCGAAACGCCGACGGGATTCTACCTCGTAAAGGCGCTGAAGGTCACCCCGGCGAGGATGATCACATTCGAGGAAGCGCAGGAGAAGATTCAGGAGGTTCTGCGGGAAGAGCAGTTCAACCGGCTCATCAGCGCGTACTTTCGCCAACTTTACCGCAGCGCCACGATCGTCCAATCGGAGAGGTTCATCCAGATGGCGGTGCAGCGCGCCACCCGCGAGCGATTCGGTAAATAGCTTCTACGATCAATCTTTGCTGAAGATGTCCGGACCTTTCCGGTTCGAACCGGCTCCATCCCACTTGTGAGTCCCGATCGCCTCGACGATTCGATTGGCGGTTCTTACCGCGGCCAGGCCGTCTGCGGCGGAAACCACCGGAGGCGTACCGTTTTCCACGGTCGAGCGGAACGCTTCTGCCTGTTTGCGAAGAGGCTCGGTCGAGTCGTCCACGACGAGCTGCTCCACCTTGAGCAGTCCGGTGTAATCCACGGTTTCAGCCAGCTCCGCGATGTCGTCCACCTCCAGTTCCCGCGCCATCTGGATCAGGTCCAGGTTTTCGCTTTTCTTTACGACCACGCCGACCTTTTTACCATAGTCCACGGAAACGTAAGCTTCCTCGGAAAAGATGCGCATCTTGCGTTCGGTTTTTACCGCCAATCGGCTGGCTGTGATGTTCGCGACGCACCCGTTGGCGAAAGCAAGCCTGGCGTTGCAAATATCTTCGTGGGCGCCGATCACGTTCACCCCGACGGCGCTTATGGATTCCACCTCGCTTGCGGCCAGCATCAGCACAAGGTCGATATCGTGGATCATCATATCCAACACCACGCCCACGTCGGCTGAGCGGAACGTGAACGGGCTGATGCGGTGCGCCTCGATGAACTTCGGCTGGATCGTGTGCTTCTGAAGCGCCACGGCGGCGGGGTTGAAGCGTTCCGTGTGTCCTACCTGGACGTTAGCGCCGGTTTCCCTGGCGAGGGTGATAATCTCCTCGCCTTCGACTGGATCGTTGGCGAGAGGTTTTTCGATAAGCACGTGCTTACCGGCCTGGATGAAAGGTCTTGCCGCTTCCAGGTGCGACGCCGTGGGGACGGCGATTATGGCGGCGTCCACCAGGTCCACCGCCTCGGACGGATCTTCGAGCGCAAGGCAGTCTCGCTGTTTTGCGACGGCGCGGGCGGCAGAAGCCTTCACGTCCACCACGCAGACCAGTTCCGCTTCCGGCATATCGCCAAGTACGCGGGCGTGAAGCTTGCCCATTCGACCCGCTCCGACTACTGCTACACGAAAGCTCACGATTGCGACCTCCGAATTTCCGCCAGGCGCTCGGCAGAGATGTGCCGCAGCGTCTCGGGCGGAACCTGTCCACGAAACCGTTCCCGGTATCGGCCGAATACACCCTGGAGGCTTCGCTGGCAGAACTTGCAGAGTTCCGCCACCTCGCCTTCGGCGCCCAGGTTCACCAGTTGCTCGATCTTCGTCTGGAGGGCGGCCTCGTCTTCGAACAGTTCCACCAGCGCCAGGCGAAGCTCCTTTTCTTCGTCGCACGTCAGGTTGGCGTTGGATATGCCGGCCTCGTTGAACCCGCGCACCGAAGGCGGCGTCAGTTCCTGATCGTCGCTGTAAAAGTTCGTATATGGCGGCACGTCGCGGCGAACCGGCGTCCGCGGTCCGACGCGCGCATGACGTCCGATCGTGACGAAGTGATGCACGCCGGCGAGGTCTTCGACCACCGCGCCTCTCTGTATGCGAATGTGCCCCGCCAGAAGCACGTTGCGTCCAAGGTGCGCGCGATCGTCAACATAGCAATCGTGTGCAACGTGGCAGCCGTCGAGGAAAATGTTCTCGTTTCCGATGGTCGTAAGGTATCCGCCGGTCTCGGTGCCGATGTGAATCGTTACCCGTCGGGCGAAGTGGTTGGCGTGTCCGATCATCAACAGCGTCATCCCGCCGCGATATTTCAGATCCTGCGGAACTTCCCCGATGACGCACCCCTCCTGAAAGGTATTGCCCGACCCGATCGTCGTGTGCCCCATCACGGAGACGCGGCGCTGGAGAACGGTCCCCGGGCCGATCGTAACGTTCGGTCCGACCACGCAATACGCTCCGATCGTAACGTCCGGGGCAATTTGGGCGGACGGATCGATCTCTCGAACGACGGTGACGTCAGAGGTCATCGTCGCATGCCTCGAAGGCTGGAGGACCCGGCGTTCAGGGCGTCCAGAAGCAGCTGAACGTACCGTCCCGGTTTCGGGCGTTCCATCAATTCACGCAGCGCCGCTTCGTTAACCTGGCGTCCCTCGCCGTTGAACAGTTTCCGGAAAACCTGCTTCAGCTCACGGATATCATCCTCGCCGAAGCCGCATCGCTTGAGGTTGTGCGAATTGACGCCCCGAACCCGGTACGGGCAGCCGTGGAGTATCGCGAACGGTGGCGCGTCATGATCTATGGCGACGTATCCCGCCGCGAACGTGTACGCGCCGATCACCACGCCCGGCGCGACCGAGGTGAAGGCGCTCATTCGAACATAGTCTTCTACGCGGGTATCGGGTCCGATCTGCGCGAGGTTGGCGAAAATTCCGTGATCGCCGAGCGTGGCGCCCGTTCCCACGGTGCACCCGTTCATTATCAGGTTGTCTTTGCCGATGCGCGTGGATGTCTCGCCTCCGGCGTAGATCGTAACGTGCTCCCGTATGCTGTTCGCCTCGCTTATGACGCACTCGCCGTTTTCGGCGCTCCCGTCGGCAGAAAGCCCGATGGACGCCAGCGGAAAGACGTGATTGCCCTCGCCGAGCGTGGTTCGCCCGGTGATCGTCACGTTATTGTCTATCCTGCACCCCTCGGCGATCTTCACGTCCGGACCGATCCAGGCGAACGCTCCGATCGTCACGTCGTCGGCGAGTTTCGCGGCTGGGTCTACTGCGGCTTTTGGTGATATCTTCGGCATATTTCCGGGGGATCGATCTTTCTATGCAGGATCGGCGTCTACCAGCATGAATTTGATTTCCGCCTCGGCGGCGATCACGTCGTTGACAAGGGCCCGGCATCGGCAGTGCCCCGTTCGTGTGCGGACGTGCAGCGTTTCGGCTTCCAGTATGAGCTGGTCCCCCGGGCGGACCGGGCGCCGCATTTTCACGCGGTCCATGCTCAGCAGCACGGCGACTTTCCCGGTGTGTTCCAGTCGTCTGCTCAGCAGGATACCCGAAAGCTGCGCGAGCGCTTCGAGGATCATCACACCCGGCATAATGGGCTGTCCGGGGTAATGGCCCTGGAAATACGGTTCGTTAATCGTAACGTTCTTGATTCCGACGGCGCGTTTCTCCGCTTGCAACTCGATGATCCGGTCCACCATCAGGAACGGGTAGCGGTGCGGCAGCAGGCGTATGATTTTGCGGATGTCCATGACCGGCTCGCGGGTCGCCCCGCTGCTGGCGTGGGCCAGGTCCAGGTGCTCGACAAGCCGGCGGATCAGCGACTGGTTCAGCTCGTGCCCGCTCTTGCAGGCGACCAGTCGCCCGCGCAGGCGAGAACCAAGCAGCGACAGATCGCCGATCAGGTCGCAAATCTTATGGCGGACGTATTCGTCCGGGAAGCGAAGCTCGTTATCGATCGGACCGTCCGGACCGACAACAAGTACGTCGCCGGCGGTAAGGTGCGTGCCCAGGCCTCGCGCCTGAAGTTCCCTGGCTTCCGATTCCAGCGAAAACGTTCGCGCCGAGGCGAGCTGCCCGGCGAAATCATCCGCGTCCAGGCGGAAGCTGAACACCTGCCGTCCGATGTTCGGAATATCGGAGTAGTCCATATCGTAAAGGATGTCCAGGCAATCGGACGATCCCGGAAGAGCGGCCAGCATCGTGTCACCGTCGGAGACCGAGACCGCCTCCTCGATGAGGTAGGTCTTGACCTCGGAGTCCTGGGCGACGATTCCCGCTTTTTGCAGCGCTTCGGTGAACAGCAGGGGCGAACCGTCGACGGAGGGGGTCTCCTCCGCGTTCATCTCGATGGTGAGGTTGTCTATCCCCAGGCCCCATACCGCCGCCAGTACGTGCTCGACCGTTTCGATAGCTACGGTTCCGTTCGCCAGCGTGGTGCGGCGCGGTCGCGGGACGACCTTGCTGATATCCGCGGGAATGCGCGAGGGAGAGTCCAGGTCGTCGCGGACGAAAACGATACCGGAGTTCTCCTGGGCGGGGGAGAACCGCAGGCGGCAGGCGACGCCGCTGAACAGGCCGCGACCTTCGACGGTGACGGCCGTTTTAATGGTCTTCTGACGAGCCAAGTTCCTTCAACCTCTTTTCCAATTTCGCGACGCGGTGCAGAAGCTCCGGAAGCTTTCGCCAGCAAATTGCGACGCGGAGCATCTCGCGTCCTTCGATTGCGGGAATACCGAACATGCTCATTCCCGGCGCAGCGTCGGCTGCGATTGCGGAAAACGCGGCGCACTGCACGCCGTCGCCGATCGTGATGTTATCGCGTATCCCAACGTGCCCGCCGAAAACAACGCCCTTTCCGATCCGCGTGCTTCCAGCCACTCCCACGTGAGCGGCGAACATCGAACCGGCGCCGACTCGCACGTTGTGGGCGATCTGCACCAGGTTGTCGATCTTCGTTGCGGCGCCGATTACCGTCGAACCGAACTTCGCCCGATCCACGCAGGTGCACGCGTCGATTTCCACGTCGTCTTCGATAACGACGTCCCCCGCGTGCCGGAAGCGCTTGACGCCGCCGGGCGTCGGGAGGTATCCGAATCCGTCGTAACCGATCACGCTGTTGGGCCCGATCCTCACGCGGCTGCCGAGTTTGCATCCGTAGCGGATTACCGCGGATTCATACAGTATAACGTCGTCGCCAAGCTCCACGTCCGCGCCGACGAACGCGTTGGCGCAAAGCACGCAGCCGTCTCCGAGTTTCGCCCGCGGGCCTACGACGGCGCCCGGACCGATCGCCGCGTTACGTCCGATCGTCGCGGCTGGGTCTATCGCGGCAGAAGCGTGCACGCCGACGGGAGGAAGATCGTCGCTCGGCGCGAAGGCTTCCAGCAGTTTTGCAATGGCTGCCGACACGTCGTCCACGCGCAGAAGGGTTTGGGCGCTCGACACCTTCGCGCTGCGGTGCACGATGGCGGCCGCGGCATTACCTTCGCCAAGCTGGGCGGCGCGCTTCTCGTCGCTCGCAAACGTCAGCTCCTGCGGGCCTGCGGAGTCTATCGCGGCGATACCGGTAATCGTAATAGCCTCGTCACCTTCGATCTCGGCGCCGATGAGGTCGGCTATCTGACGAATTGTCTGCGGATTGCGGATCATGGCCGGGACACCATGTTAGTAGCCCGCCGCTTGCAGGGCAAGAGTCGCATCCTTACTGTCCGATTGGGCGATAGGTGCGGTTCAGACGCGCCAGCACCGTGCTGGTGATGTCCACTCTGTCAGCGAAATAAAGCACCTTTCGCTGGGCGATCTCCTGAAGCAGGCTCGGGGTGTCCGTGCTTCTCAGTCCGCCACGCTCCGCATAAATGACCAGGTCGTAGCCCTTGCTCTTTGCCTCGGCTTCGATGGCCTTGATTATCTCCTCGTACATCGCCTTGGTGAGGCGATGGTGCTCGCGCAAGGCGCGGGCTTCCTGGAATTGCAGCCAGGCCTTGCGATCTATGGTCAATCGCTGCATTTCGCTGAGACGTTTTTCGTATTCGTCGCCGCCTTCTTTCAGGCGATTGAGTTCGTCTCCGATCTCGTCGATCGCGTTCTTACGTTTCTTGTTTTCCGCCTGGATGCCCTTGCGGCGCAGATTAAGTTTTGCGGTCAGGTCTTTCGCGCGCTCGTAGTTATTGAACACTTCCACCACGTCGCAAACGGCAACGCGCGTAGCGGCGGGTACCGCGGCGGGCACCTGGGCGGAGGAGGGACTCATTGCAAAGGTCGAGAGTATCGCAACGCCGATCAGCAGTAAAAACAGGACGGTGGTTCTCATTGTGCCTCTCCCTGAATTAATCGAATCCTGTGTTTCTCAATGCGCTCCGCGCGACGCATCTCACGAAACGGAAGTCTCGCGACGTTTTCGGTTCCCGTACCTCACCGTCAGAAAGTCCATCCCAGGCTGAAACTGAAGATCTGATCGTCGTCCTCGTCGTTCTTGTTGAGCGGGAAGCCGAAATCGAGGCTTATGGGAATGGGTCCGAAGAACGGCACGGTCCAGCGTATTCCGAAACCGGCGGAAACGCGATACGTAGTTACCCCGAAGTCGCTCTCCACCGTTCCGGTGTCGAGGAAGAGAACGCCGCGAACCTGCCCCTCGCCTCCTTTTCCGATCAGGGGGAAGGTGTACTCGCCACCCGCAAACGCCATGAAGTCGCCGCCGATGGGATCGTCCGAGGCAGTTCCGCGCGGGCTGATACCGCGATACCTGAACCCGCGAACGCTTCCGATACCGCCGCCGTAGAAGCGCTCGAACACGGGCGCGTCGTCGGTGACGTATCCTGCCGAAAAGCGTCCGGCGATTATGTGCTTGCGGTCCAGTGCGTCCACGTACACGGTCCGGTAGATGCGGTATTCTCCCACGATCTTACCGAAGTTGAAGTCGCCCACGACCTGTTCGTAGCTCACGCGGATCCGGTCGCCTCTGGACGGAAGCCAGCGGCTGTCCGTGCGGTCCCGCACGAGCGTGCCCTTCAGTCCCAGAAGCAGGTGCGTTCCGGCGTCCTCCATGACTTCCACCGGCGCGTCCGATTCCAGGTTGGAAACGTCCACCCCTTCGATTCTCGCAGCCAGTTCGCCGTACCAGCGGTTCTTGAAGCGGTGCCCCACGCTCACCACGCCGCCGTAACGCGTTTCGTCGTAGCTTTCACGTCCACGAGTGAA
The DNA here is from genome assembly GCA_024275995.1 of Planctomycetota bacterium. GTDB lineage: Bacteria > Planctomycetota > Phycisphaerae > SM23-33 > SM23-33 > JAJRYB01. Next base: position 23,739 of record JAJRYB010000049.1, read on the forward strand.
CAGGAAGCTCTTGACCCCCAGCGAATAAGGCTGGTCCATCAGGTACGGTTCGAACCAGTTGATGTATAACCGCATCAGCTCGACACCCGGTTCGGCGACGATACTCAGCGTTTGTCCGGCGCCCTTGAACGCCTCGCCCCGCATGAACTGCCGCCACGACCTGGGCCAACCCAATATGTCGAAGTTCCGCTGCCGGAATGAAATATTACCCAGCAGTCCGCTGGAACTGCTCACGCCCACTCCAACGAGGAACTGGGCGGTCTTGCCTTCCTTGACCCGGATAATCACGTCACGGACCTCGGGCAGCTGTCCGGTGCGGATAATGTCCACTCTCTCGAACAGCCCCGATTCACGCAGCCGCCGCTCGGCAGTGTTCAGGGCGACGGTGTTGAACAACTGCGTCGGCTCGAGGGTAAGCTCCCGTCGGATCACGCGGCTTTGCGTAACAGTGTTCCCGCGGATGGTAATCGCGCCGACGCGGTACTGGCGACCTTCGCGGATCGTGAAAATAATATTCAGCAGGGCTACTTTGCCCAGGCCCTTCGCCCACGCCGGAGACGGCGCGGTGGGGTCCACGAAAATCCGCTGGGCCTTGACGGAAACTCCGATGTAACCGATCTCGCCGTACGTGTCGTTGAGTTTCTCCAGGTCGCGGGTAAGTTGGAGCCGCGTGAAATACGCTCCCTGACGCAGACGGATGCGGTTTTGCAGTGACCTGCCGCTGAATACTCTGTTCCCGCGAAAGATCACCCGGTTGACACGATACCGCTGGCCTTCCTTGATAACGAACGTAAGGGAAACCTTCGTCTTATCGTCGGAGAACTGCAGGCGCCGGCCTATCTCGGCATCGAGATAACCTTCCGAGACGTACAGGTTCCGGATGGAATTAACGCTGCGTTCGACCTCCTCGCTGTCCAGGATGCCCGCGACGAAAGGCCAAAGTCGCTGCGAGACGCCGACCTCCTGTCGCAGCCTCATGCTTGAAAAGGCGCTGTTTCCTTCGAAACCAAGGCGCCGGATGACGACTTTCGGACCTTCCGTGATTCGGTAGATGACCTCTCTGCGCTGAAGGGCGTCCGCGTCGACGGTTACGCTTGCGAAGTGGTATCCGCCGCCGCGGTATTTCCTGAGAAGGTCCTGCCGACCGCGCTCCACGGAGAATCGGCTGAACGCGTCGAATACGCCGAAGCGCAGTTCCTTCGCCAGTTCGGAATTATTGAACGCCTTGTTCCCGTGAAATGCGAGTTTCGCAACCAGCGGCCGCTCGACGAGGACGAACGTTACTACGATACCGTCGGCGGTTTGCGTTTTCGTGGCTACGACGCTGGAGAACCGACCGCTGGAGAGCATGCGATTCTTGTCTGCGTTGACGATATCGTCGCTGTACAGTTCGCCGACGCGCGTTTTGACGAAGGCGAGCACCGCCTGGCGGGACATGTGTTTGTTGCCCTGGACAACCACCTTGGCGACGGTTTTTGGTTCTGCCGTCCCGGCCGGCTGGGCGACGGCAACGCCGGCGCACGCACAGAACAGCATGACGAAGACGACGATCGAACGAATTGTCCGTTGTCTTTTCACGGCGTTTCCCGGACAGGTTCCATACCCTTACCGCAGGACGAAGCCGACCTGCATGTAAAGCGGGACGATACTTGCCGATATGGGGAAAGTCAACGAACTTTCTCCCGTCGTTTCGACGGCTGGGGGAATTGGACCCGAAAGAGATCCTTTTCCGGGGGACAGGCTTTCTCCACCGCATGGATATAGCGGGCATTCCTCCCCGTGGACGCTATGGTTGCGTGTTCTTCGGGCCGTTAGCTCGGCTGTTGCCGTTATCGGGGGCGTTCATCCACGGGTAAACCAGCGCCTTCCGCGGGGATTGCTGTAAGTACCTGATTCCCAAGAGGTTGGACAGATACGCGCGACAGGACTCGAACCTGTAACCTTCGGTTCCGTAGACCGATGCTCTATCCAATTGAGCTACGCGCGCTGGTATCACCGCAAGCACATGATGATAGCGTTCGGATACACGATTGCAACGCTTTTTGGGGGCATTTACCTTCAGGCACGTCAGCCGGAGGGGAAAATCATCGCTTCGGCGAACACCGCCTGGAAATTCGTGTCCTGCGACAACTCGACGTGCTCGGCGCCGCGTGCGAGATCTTCAGCCTTCCTGCGAGCGGCGGTGCTCAGAAGGGCGAACCGCGCGCCGTTCAGCGAGGCGTTCCCGACGTAGTGAATCCGGCCGTGTTCGACGTCCGGCGGCAGCAGGCCGATACGTTGCGCCTTGCTGCGACGAATGAAACTTCCGAACCCGCCGGCGATCAGCACGCGCCGCAGGTCCTTTCCTTCCAGGCCCGCCATACCCAGCAGTATCTGCACTCCCGCGCGGATAGCGCCCACGGACAGTTGCAGCTCCCGGATGTCCTTCTGCGTGATCGAAATGTCGTTGCGATCGTCGCTCCCGACGGCAAGGACGAATTCCGCCTGTTCGTTTTCGCCGGCGCGCGCCCGGCTGCGAATCGCGACGGGCAGGTCCGCGGGCAATTCCTCACCAAGGAGCATTCGTCCTTCCGGCGTTACGACGCCGCTATCCAGCAGGGCGGCGGTAACGTCCACCAGGGCGCTTCCGCATATACCGATCGGATCGACGCCACCTATCACGCTGAGACGCAGGTCGTCGTCCCTGCCCGCCACCTGGTCGCCTTCTTGTTGGCAGGCGGGGAGGACGATTTTTTCGATTGCGCCTCTCGTTGCGCGCATACCGCACGAAATCCGCGCGCCTTCGAACGCCGGACCGGCGGCGGTGGAGGCTGCGAGGATCTTCCCGTCGCTGACCAGTATAATCTCCCCGTTGGTTCCTATATCGATCATCAGCACCGGACCGTCAGCCGCTGCGATATCCGTGGCGAGCATTCCGGAGACCGTATCCCCTCCGACGAATCCGCCGATCAGGGGGAACAGGTAGCACGACGCCCCGCGGTGCATTGGCAGGGGCAGTTCCTTCGAGGGCACTACCAGTCCACGCGCGTGGGCGGGAACGAACGGCACCTGCCCCAGCTGCTGCACTTCCATTCCGCCCAGCAGGTGCTCCATCGTGGTGTTTCCGGCGAAGGCCGCCTCGTACACGCATTCGTTGGAGACCGAAGCGTCGCGGCAGAGTTGCAGGATCATCTCGCCGATCGCATCGACAAGCCGGCTGCGAAGTTCCTCCAGCCGGTCCGGGCTTTCGGAAGCGTAGCCGATGCGCGACACAACGTCGTCGCCGAAACTCACCTGCGGGTTCATGGCGGAGGCAACCGCCAGCTCCTCTCCCGTTCGCAGGTCCAGCAGCGAACCGACCATCGTCGTCGTGCCGATATCGAACGCCACGCCGTAGCATTTGTCCGTCGTGTCGCCCGGCTCGAAGTCGACCAGGTGATGGTCCGTGAGGACGGCGGTCCCCTTGAACCCGCACGACCGCAGCAGGCCCGGCAACCTTCGCAGCAGCGGAAGGTCCGCCTTGACCGGTCCTGTTGCGCGCTCCAATCGCAGCAGGTCGGCGTCCGAATCGCTCAGCGACGGTTCCGCCAGCTCCACGTATTGTTTGCGCACCGCAGGAATAATCTCCATGCCTTCAGCCGCCGGAGAAGCAAGAATGCAATGCTGATCGGCGAACAGCGACGTCGAGGGAACCTGGATGAGAGCCTCCGAGCAGATGCTGCTCTGGCACGCCAGTCGCCAGCCTGCGGAAAGCTCCGCTTCGCTGAATGTCGCCACCTCGCCCGGCGTCGGCGCGCAGGAACCCCGTATAAGTCTTATACGGCACTTTCCGCATGTCCCGGCGCCTCCGCACGGCGTGTCGATTGTAAGACCGGCCCGCCCCGCTGCCTCGAGAACCTTCGTGCCGGGTAGAACGAATACCGATCTGCCTGCCTGCGATGCCCGTCCGCCCGCTGGCGAGGCAGGCCCGCCTACCGGCGAGGCGGGTTCAAAAGTTACGCGAACTTGTGGCTGCGACATTAAATGCTCCACGTATTACCGGGTATTCCAGGAAACAATCGTACCCGCCTCAATAACGGCAGAGGCAAAAGAAAATTCGAAATTTCATCGCAAATTTCCGTATCGTCGGGAAAACGCGCCTACAATTCACCGGCTAAGAGGTTACGAGACCAGCTCGCCGACGTTTAAGGGAAGCTGGCTTGGCAGAGGTGGAAGCCTGCCGAGGCACGCCGGCTTGTCCGGGCGGGTAAAAAGGCTCGTGGCATGCTCGAAGGCGAAGGTAACAGCCCGCCATCGATGCGAAAAATATGGTTCGTTCGGCGCCGGGCGGAAGAACGTTACCGGTCAGCCGCGGGACGGGCCTGTCTGACTGCAGGGAATGGGAATGGCCTTTGCAGACATACAGGCCCGTTCGCTTTTTCTTCCGTCGAATCCACCGTGAAGCTCGTGCTGCGTCGTGTTATGCTCTCGGGTGCAGCGCCCGAACGGGCGCAAGCGGCACGTATTCCGATGGTGGTATATGATGGTTCCCGTCCTGCCCATGGCTTCAATAGTGCGGTTCGATCATCCGTGGTGGCTCGTTTCCATCGCGGCGGCGGGACTGCCGACGGTGCTTGCGGTACTGGCGAACAAACGAGGGCGAAACGTTTCCGTCGCGGCCATCGTGCTTCAAACGTGTGCGATTCTCGCAATTGTCGCAGCGATGGCCCGTCCGTCGACGCCTCTCGACGGACGCGAACCGAAACCATGGCTTCTACTGCGGGACGTTTCCGGATCAGTGCGGTGGCAGGTGTCCGCAAACCCGCAGAATCCCTTGCGGGAGTTGTCCCTGCCGGAAGGCATGCCCGTCGATACGCAGAATTTCGCCGCTTCCCTTCTCGCCACCGGTCGCCCGGCGAGCGACGAAGCGGCAGGGACGCTTATCGCACCGGCGTTGCGCCTTGCCCGGGCGAGGGAGAAGGCTGGAAACATTTCCGGCGCGATCCTGCTGACCGACGGACAATTCCACGACGAGAGCTGGCGCGGAAGCGCCGCGGCGCTCGGCGCCTCCGGCGTCGATTTCTACATCGTGCCGCTGGATTCCCCGCCGACCGATGCGCGCATCGCCGATTTTCACGCTACACGCAGTCCGGACGGGCGATGCGAGCTTTCCGTTACCGTCGCCGCCAACGCGCCGCAGCGGCGAACCGTCCGGATAGTCCGGCTGCGACCCGCGAAGAAGACCGTCCTGGAGAGAACACTGAACCTGATCGCCGGGGATACGGCTACGTTGCGCCACGAAGACAAACACATGTCCGCCATGGCGGACGTTTCCGCCTCCTACGAGGCGAGGATCGATCCTGCCGACGCCTTCCCGGAGAACGATTCAGCCGCGACGCTGCTCCTTCCGGCGCGTCGAAAGTTGTGCGTCGTTGCCGGGGCGGACAGCGGCCTTGCCGCCAGGCTCGCCGAGCTTCTCAAAGCGCCGGTGGCGTTCGTAAAAGCTGAGGACGCGCCGCGGCGCGCGGATGGATGGGCGGACTACTCGGCCGTGCTTCTGCTGGACGGCGAGGGAGACCTGCTGGATGCGCCGCGACGCGCGTCGCTCGCGGAGTACGTTCGAGACGGAGGGGGGCTGGTGCACGTCGGGGCAGGCCCCCGAGGCAGCCCCGAAGATCGCGACGATCCGCTCAACCGTGTCGCCGCTCTTATCGCCAATCCCGCGCAGCGCCGAAGCGTTTCGCTTATCGTCGTGCTCGACGCGTCCGGGTCGATGTCCCAGCCGGGCTACGCCGGCAAAGGGCAGGTCAAGTTCGACGTTGCCTCCCAGGCGCTGCTGTCTCTGCGCCGCCACCTGTCACCCGGGGACGCCCTGACGGTGATCGCGTTTTCGGATAAGCCGGTGCGACTTTACGCCGCCGGTGCCGGCGCGATCGATTTCGCCGCGGTGCGCGACGCCCTGGCGAAAATCCGTCCGAGCGGATCCACTCGCGTTATTCCCGCGATAAAGCTCGCCGCCGACGCGCCACCGGCGGCTGGAAGCTACGGGCTGATCCTGCTGCTCAGCGACCTGCGAACCGAACGCGCCGATGCGAACAACGTCCTGCCTCTCGCCACCCTCCTGGAAAATCGGGGCTATTCGCTTGCCGTCGTTGCCGTCGGAAGCGGCGAAAACGCCGGGAATGCCGCGCCGCTGCTGATTGCGCTGCACGAACGGCTCGATAAGGTCGGAAAGGTCTCGTCTTCGCTGATCCGTCGCGATCGTATCGCCGGGGTCGCGAAGGTGTTCGCGAATATGCTCCGTAAGGCGCGCGGAGACGCGATCCGGAGGGGCACGTTCACCCCGACGGTGCAGACGACGCTGTTCGGCCTGAGGAACCTGTCCCCGCCGAAACTCGACGCGTATATCCTCTGCGCCTCGCGGGAAGGCGCCGAGGTGCTCGGGAGTATCGGCGCGGACCCGATTATCGCGCGAAGAACGGCTGGGCTTGGAAGGAGCGTAACGCTGGCGGTTCCGTTAGGACCGCCGGAAAACAATGCCCTGCGAGCCTGGGAGAAAACCACCCCGCTGCTAGCAGCCGCGGTGCAATGGGCGATGAAACCCGCGGGCGATCCGAGATTCACCGGAAAAATCGTCCGCAGCGGACGTAAGGCCCGCCTGAGGATTGTTGCACGCGACGCGGCGGGGCCGATGAACAGCCTGGAACTTCTCGCGCGCATTCGCCCGTCGCGGCAGGAGGCTGCCGTGATAGAGATTGCCTTATCGCACGTCGGCCCGGGACGATACGTCGCCGAGCTTCCGGACGCGCAAGGCCCGGCCGGGATCATCGTCAGCGATGTGGGTGCGGGCGGTCCGGTTCGCTGGCGCGGCGTTTTGGGCAGGTCCACGAAGCTCGAATACGCACGAATCGGCGCGGACTGGGAAAACCTGCGACGACTGGAAACCCTCACGGGCGGGCGGATCGTTTCGGCGAATCGCCTGGCGTCCCTGGCCGGTCGCCTGGACGCCCGACGTTACAAACCGCTGTGGATGCACCTTGTGATACTTGCAGCCGTGCTCATGCTCACGGAATGGGCGACGCTGCGCCAGTGGCGAAAGAACGCCTGAACGCGGATAGCGATTGGTGTAAAACAGACCATGGGTCGCAATCTGTCACAGCCCACCGGTAGTTATCAACAATATCCCACAGATGGTTATCAACAACAGCCCACAGATAGCTATCTGTGGGCTGTCATCGTTATCTCATCATCGTTATCCCGTCGGTGGGACGTTTTCACTATCCCATCGGTTGGGATTCGCTATTCAATTTTTCTCACCTTCATGCGCGCCTTCGCTTTCTGCGGATCAACGCCAGACCACCCACCGCCAACATGCTCATCGTCACCGGCTCGGGGACCAAGGCCGCTACCGCCTCGCCGGAAATCTCATTGTTTATTACATCCCCTAGGTCACCGGAATAGCTAAGGAATCCACCAAAGCTGGCCCCGGCATCGGTTACCTGCATGGTCATCAGCCAGGTCCGCCCATCAGCGATCTCATCGTCATAGTCACTGATACTCAAAGCGTCAGCGGCTGCCTCGAGTGCCAGCACGGCATACGACGTAGTTTGCGTGTCCTTATCATCCTCCCCTGGAGTGGCCAAACCGGAATGCCAATACCACGAACCATCAGTGTTTTGCTGATCGGCCAAGTAGTTCGCCAGACCCAAAAGCGAATCAATGCCATCGATTCCAGCGTGGTTTGAACTGCTGATCGCGGTAAAGGTGGTGACATCGTCCAGCGCCAATCCTCGGACGCCCCCGGTCACGCCGATAAGGTCACTGTAGACGCTGCCCGGAGCGGTATTGTCCAAGGTTTCCAGACCGTCCAGTATGCCCTGTTTGAACAAGGCTTCCTGGCCTGAGTTTCCGATATTCTTGGCCGTCACGGCGATCGTGGAAAACTCCCAAGGCCGCAGATTCACCCATGTTCCGGTGCGCGCTGTTTGGACAGCACCAATCCACCCGGCCGTATCGTAATTCGCATCGCCGTACGTCCCTGCGGTCAAAATATCAAAGAACTCGGTCTTGGTTCTGTTCGAGTATGTATTGTCAGAAGCAGCCAATGAAAGCTGCCAGTTAAAGTATGGATCAAATGTTGAATAACGCGCTTCCCCCCCGGCATAGGTGGTGTTGCTAATGAAATCGCTCGCCGCCTTGGCCGCGTCCAGATAGGCACTGCCGCCTGCGGCATTATAATATCTCACCAGACCATATGCTGTAGGCCCAGCAATATTGACGGCGGCGGTAGTTCCACTATTCCACGTCCAACCGCCGTCCTGGGTTGGGTCTCCTGTTCCACTGATTTGTTCACCAACCAGGTAATCGGCTCCGTCTTTGGCCGCATCCAGAGCTGTCCCGCCATGGGCCAGGCTACTGGCCAACATCAGGCCAACCATCGTCAGAATCATTGTTAACTGCTTCATCTTCAGGCTCCTTCGGTCTTTCGACCTTTTTTGCGTCGCTTATCGATTGGAGACCCCTCGTCTCCACGTAAACCGATGGCGACACCCTCTCGTTTCGACAGACAACCATTGCCCGCCATGCTTCCCTTGCCTCCACGCCTCCATGCACGTACAGCTTCCTCCGTGTGGAGGCGAACGAACCCGCCGACTACGCGGTCAGGTTCGCCGCCCCCTTCGCGCCGTTCGACGGGCTGTTAACTCCGTCTCGCGCGCCGGCTGGTGGTACGTCAGACCGTGCTGGCTGAACTTTGCGGTTTCTTCCAGCGGGCTTTTATCTCCGCACGCAAAGCTCATATTTCACAGCCGTCCTTACCGCAGCCATATCAACGCCCCATCCCGGTCCTGGGCCCGGGCCTGCCAGTATCAAGGCCGGGGTGGACGCCATACCTCCGCTACCAACAAACCCAAGGCGAAGGGCTTTTCGTAACTTTCCCGTGCTTCTATTTCCGCCTTCGGCGACGTTTCAGCGTCGCCAAACCGCCAATGGCCAGCAGGCTCATCGTCACCGGTTCGGGAATACCGTTGAATTGCCCGACGGCATTCGCCTCGAACGCGCGCAGGCGATTCGTACTGAGATCGATCGCGAGCGGCAGATTGATTTCTAACAGACTCCAGGAGAATTCGCCGGTCTGTAGAATGCCCAACTCGTCAATGATCGCTCCGGCGTTGTAGGTTACCGTCGCGCTCAGGGTCGCGCCGGTCGAAGAGCCCAGTATCCCAGTAATCACGGCATCTTCGATCGTTCCCGCCAGTAGCAAGACGGGATTCTCCACGTCGGGTGCGTCGATCGGATCCGTACTCCATATCTCGAAGGCGCCGTCGCCCAACGGCTGGATGACCACATTGGCGACAACCACCGCCGGTCCGGAAGAGACCAGACCGTTGACCCCGCTAATCGGGAGGATGTCCAGCGTCGCGTCGTAGCACGTGGTAGCGCCGGTGATGGCGTTGATTTCACTGCCGGGAATACCCGGAACGGTAATCGGAGTCTCCACGAGAAGTCCGGGCACATTCTGCTGGGCCGTCGGAAGTTGCCCATCGCCAGGGCCGGGGATACCAAAACCCGTACCGATCGCCCCGGGGCCCTCGAAAAGCTCATTACCGTCCCAGATCAGCTCTGGCATCAGAGGGGAGCCTGGTTCGGGCAGGAAGTCCGCCAGGATACCCGCCCCGGCCGGGACCGCTCCGATCAGCACCACCAGACACATACCCGCAATTAGACTCTTCATTTCATCCACCTTCCTTTTCTCCGTTGCCGGCTATCCGGCAAACTCTTTGTTCGAATCAAATTCCCAATTTCCGCGCATGGCCCATCGCCGAACGCTTGTTTTGCGCACAACAATCCAAGTGGGAACTCGGCCGCCGAATGGCCTTGGCAGGAAGTGAAGGAGCGAGATTCGCTCCTGCCCTCTTTTTTCGAATCGGCAGGCTCTTGCCGATTCCTTTCGCTCCGCCGCTCCCCAGCGTGCTAGAGCATTTGCTAACTTACTACAGAATCAAATACTTACAAGTCGGCAATCCTGCTGTCACTGGTGTCGGGGACAGGTGTCAGGATTGCAACCGGAGCGGAATTCGCGAAAGACGTGCGCGATTAATTCGCAACGATCCTGGACGTCGAGCTTCGTAAACATCCTGCCCATGTGTGTCCTGAGCGTATGATGGCTCATCTCCAACGCCCTGGCGATTTGCTTATCGGCGCAACCATGGAGAAGAAGGGTCGTGATTTCCGCCTGGCGGGGCGAAAGAGCAAGTTGAACGACAAGTTCGTTCCACTCGTGCTCAGTAAAAACGCCGTTTCCGCCGAAATCCAAAGCATCTCCCGGAGGTGTCAGACACGGGGGCCTAAGGATCGCAATGCATTCCCCTGGCCCCGTTGCTATTCAACGTGGAGGAAGCATGTCGTCATGCATGTGTATGTGCGTGTTCCGCTACAACAACCCATGTAGGATACGATGATGATACAATCGGGAGCTCCCCGCGAAAGTCGCTAATTTTCCTGTCGGCAGCATCAGCGACATCTAATGTATGGTCGTGCGGATAAGGTCTTTTCCGGCATCATTGTTCACGTCGCATTACTTTCCCGGCCCGGATTGTCCGCCGGCATTGATGCAAAACGGGGGCCGACCCAAGCACAAAGGCTTAAGCCGACCCCACCCCCGGCAGTGAAGGTTTTTTACTTTCGCCTACGGCGTCGGGGTCCGCCCGAACTTTCGTCTCCCGGTTTCCCGGACTTTCCCGGCAGGGTCTTTTCGCCCTTCCGCGCGTCCTCCAGGCAGCCGAGTGCGTCACGTGCCAGTTGCGTCTGCCAGGTCGATAATTCGAGGATTCCGCGAAGCATTTCGCAAACTTTCTTGTTCTGAAGAGTCACGGATTTCATAATTTTCCCCTTGCTCCAATCGCCCAATAGCGTAGAATCTCAATCTCGACAACCCCGACAGAAGCCTTTGTATACGCGTTCATGTAAGCGGTCAAGATAAATTTACGCAATTGCGAAAATAATCCATGAAATACTCCCGCGATCGCGAAATTTGCCAACGGATTGCCCAGCTTCGCGTCGAAGTGGCCGGTCCTCGTGGCAAATCCAGCTTTGCCAAACAGTTAGGGCTTTCGCCCAGCACGTACGATTACTACGAATCGACCCGCGTACCACCGGCGGACGTCCTCGTGCGGATCGCCGAAATTGCCCAGGTTGACCTGAACTGGCTGCTCAGTGGCGTTTCGTCGAAGGACCTCGTCCTCGTCCCGCCGCACCCCGTCGTAACGCGCGCAGCGGAGTTGCTTCGCCGCTGTCCAAACGCCGCGGCGCCGCTGGCTGCGTTCCTGGACATACTCGCCGGGGCGATGGAGTTCCCGCGGGACCAGGCCAATCGCCTGGAAGCTTTCGATTCGCAAGACAGCCGTCCTGCGCGCGAAGGCTGGATTCCCATACTCGGGCGAAGCGCCGCCGGCGTGCCGCAATTCTGGTCCGATACGGACAGCCAGGCGGGACTGACAACGCTGGCGGAGTTGGCGGCCCGACACGCAGCCGCTGCGCAGGATGTCCGTCCGGCCCGTGTGCAGGAACACGACGCTCCGGAGAGCGACGTTCAACTCGTCACGCTGCGGGAATGCGAAGAGGGCGGGCCGGTCGAATTTGTCGTCGCGCCGCACTTGCAGGGACGCTATCCGGATGCGTTCGCCGTGCGGATTGACGGGAACTCGATGACGCCGGAAATTCAGCATGCCGACGTCGTACTGCTCAGCCCGTCGGAAGCTGCCGTGGACGGGCGTGCAGCCGTGGTGCAATTGCACGGGCAGATCGGCGTTACGTGCAAGTTATACCGGCGAGAGGGCGAGATGGTACACCTGGCGGCTATCAACGAGACCATCGGACCGCAGAGTTTCCACGACGATAAGGTCGACTGGGCGCTGCGCGTCCTGGCGCGGGTCAGGCCGTGACTATTTAACAGTATTTAACAGGGACGCTACCCATTTTATTTACTCGAAATTCGAAGCACGAAGCACGAAATCCGAAACAATCTCGAATGTTCAAAATCTCAATTTCCAAAACAAAAACCCCGCTCCCTTGCGGCCTGCCCGCCGTAGTCCGCAGGACGAAGGCGGGTCGCGGCTCGTAAATGTTGAACACGCATCCAACTGCTTATGCAGGTGATGGATAGATATGAAAAACGCCCCTTTTGTGCGCTCAAAAAGTCCAGCGGACTCCCGAATTTACCTCCAAAAATATTTTTTTATATCTCCTGCCTGAATAAGAAGTTGCACACATCACTTTTTTAAAAAATCCCTGTTCGGGTGGTCAAAACAGGGGTATTCGCCCAAGTATGGAGGCGCGTGCTATGCGCGCCGAAGTTGCTTGACAATTAAAGAACGAAAAACCGACACAGAGGAACAGAGGGAAATGAGGTTTAAAAACAAAGCAAAGCGTTTTTTAATTTCTCTGGATCTCTGTATCTCTGTGTGTAATAAGATGTTA
>JAJRYB010000050.1 GCA_024275995.1 Planctomycetota bacterium
CGGCTTATCTATGCGAACCGTCGCCCGCTGGACCTTCGCATCGGACATGACGATCTTCAGGCACTCGCCGCACAACCTCTCCAACAGGAAGAAGCTCGATTTTTCGACCATATCCGCGATGCTATCGGCGATGTCCTTGTAGTTCACCGTGTCGCCCAAGGCGTCGCTCGCAGCGGCCGCCCGACCGTCGAACTCCATCTCCACGTTGATTATCACGTCCTGTCTGACGCGGCGCTCATGCTCGTAAGTTCCGATGATCGTTTGCAGACGCAGGTTCGTAACGTGAATGATCACCGGACAAGCCCCTCCCCGCCGTCCACGAACAGCGGTTGCCCGGTGACGTAGCGGTTTTCCACGAGAAACAGCACCGCGCGGACTACGTCGTCCACCTCGCCGGCGCGTTTAAGCGGCACGCGGGCGGCGAGTTTTTCGAAGGCGAGCGCTTCGATCTCGTCAGCCGGAAGGACAAGCCCCGGGCAGACGGCGTTGACGCGGACGGCCGTCGCCAGCGCCACGGCGGCGAGCTTCGTAAACTCCGCCAGCGCCTTCTTCGACAGGGTGTAGGCAAAGTGGTCCGTTACCGTTTGCGAGACCCGGCTGTCAAGAATGTTGACGATCGATCCGCCTTGGCAGCGGGCTGCGAAATCCTTCGACAGCAGCAACGGCGACTTGAAATTCACGTCGAACTGCGCGTCCAGCATCGCTGCGTCCGTGTCCGCAAGATCGCCCGGCCCGAACAGCGAGGCGTTGTTGACCAGCACGTTGCATTCGGGAAAAGTTTCGAACACTTCGACTATGAGCCTGGAGGCGCCGGTGGAATCCGACAGGTCGCGGGGGAACGTCTCGCAGCGGCGTCCCATCGATTCGATCTCGCCTGCGGTTGCCTCGGCCTGGTCGCCGGAGGTGTTGTAATGCAGGGCGATATCGAAACCTGCCCCGGCAAGCCCCCTGGCGATAGCACGCCCGATGCGCTTCGCCCCGCCTGTCACCAATGCCGCGTTACCCATAAGTTTCCCGTTCGCCTTGAGGTAAACGTCCAGCAATTATTATCGGGCCGTCGTCACGGTTTTCCAAGTGCCGCCTTGATCTCGCCGCGATAGGCCTTCCACATTTCGCCGACGAACCCGGGACGGGACGATCCCTGAAGATTCGGCGCCTTCCTTCCTATGTGTTTGCTCACGATTTTCGCGTAAGGGGTCCAGTCTTCCGTCATCCAGCGATCGATATAATCGAAATAGGCTGGATGATTCCACAGCTCGACCGCGCCCATGAGCCTGGCGGCAAGGGCCTGGCCGACCCAGCTCAGCGCGTTGCAGCACTGGCGATAGCTTTCGGACCGGGCGTTACTGTTCGATCCCCTGCGCGGATCGCCGCTCTTGCCGCGTCCATCGACTGTCCAGCGGGAAGGATGAATCTCCTCGTGATCGTTGCGGGGATTCGTGGCATGATGTATGCCCCACAGCACGGTAGCGCCGTTCCATCCTTTTCCGTAGTAGGTCTGGGCATCTTCCTGGAACATCGCCTTTACATGCTGCATGTCCTTCTCGCCCAGCATCAGTCCGGCGAAGAGGATGGGCCACTTCCGGCTGTGCATGTGCCCGCCGTTGGGCGCCCAGTTCCGCTGCCCGCCGTTGACGGCTATACCGTACAGATCGATCCCCAGTTGGACGAAGCCGATCAGCAGTTTTTCCCTTGCCGCCTTCTTGTCTTCCGGAACCTCGACAAGCAGCATCAATGCGCCCTCGCTGACGGCGGTACCGACCTCGCGGCCATATCCGGGCATGTTCCGCTTCGCGTGGATTTTCTCGCTCAGCCAGTTCGGGATGTGGTCCAGCCACGGGCGGGAGAACTTCTCAGCCGTCTTCGCGATGTCCGGCATGTGCGCGACGGGTTTGAGGTTTTTCAGGAGCGAGCGCCTCAACTGCTTTACGTTGTACTTCGGCGTCTTGTCCGATCCGCAATAGGGTGGACGAAAACTGCCTTCCGGAGGCGCCTTGTCGAGAACCGTCAGGATCTGCGCCCTTTCCAGGCAAACACGTCCCGGCTTGGCTGTGCTCTCGACGGAAACGAGCGACGAATGCGGGCCGACCACCAGGGGCCTGGCACGCGAAACGCCCAGGGCGACGTTCAACTTCGGATCGTATTTGGGGATGCCACTATCGTATCCGGTCGCCGTGCCGGATTTGGGAGACGGGTTGATCATGCTTCCGTTGATGGTCCGACCGCCATCGACCCGGCACTTCGGCTCGATGGAGACGATCTTCACCGGACCGACGACCCAATAATCGCCGTTGGCAAATCGGCCGCAGGGAACCGCCTCGGCGAACTGCCATGTTATACCGAACTGGCTGATCCTGTCGGTTTTCTCCGACGGCTTGACAGCAGCGCCGGAATCAACATCGATCGACGCCACGGCTGGGAACGCAACAAAAAACAAGAGGGCGAAAAACAGGATTGTGCCATGTTTCACGGTTATTCCTTCCAATATCCTTCGTGGTTCGGTATTGTATGCAACCCCGGTAAAGTAACAAGTACCGTTGTATCTGCGAAACATGCAGGGGGCGCGTGGCAAATACCGCAGGCAAATGTCATTTGATTGGACCGAGACGAATTCGGTATAATCGCGTTCCACCTGCACAAGACCTTAACTTTCTCTGGAGATCGAACATGAACTCGACGATTCGATGGTGTGCGGTAGCGGCAATGGGAATCCTGGTGGTTTGCCTGCTGGTGTCTCTGCCCGGACAAGCTCCGGGCGCCTCCAAGTCGGCGAATAGTGAAAACTGGGCACAATGGCGCGGCGCCAAGCGAGATGGGATATCCGCGGCGACCGGATGGTCGTCGAAATGGTCCGAATCGCCCAAGGTTCTGTGGAAGAAGTCCGTCGGATGGGGGTATTCCTCTGTCGCCGTTCGTGACGGACGGGTGTACACGATGGGCAACTCCAAGGTCTCCGGACGCGACACGGACACCGTGTATTGCTTCGACGCAAAGACCGGCAGGGAGATATGGAAATACTCGTATCCCTGCAAGCTCGGCAAGTACAAGGGTCCTCGCGCCACGCCCGCCGTGGACGCCGAAAACGTCTACACGCTAAGCCGAGAGGGACACCTGCTGTGCCTGGACGCCAAAACCGGACGATTGCGATGGAGCAAGGACATTACCAGGGACTTCGGCGCAAAACCGTCCCGCTGGGGCTTCGCTGGCTCGCCGCTTCTCCTCGGCAACGCGCTCATTATCGACGTGGGACCGACGATAGCACTGGATAGAAAGACCGGGCGGCAGATATGGAAATCGCGTTCCTTCAAGGCTGGGTATTCCTCGCCGGTGGCGTTCGAACTCGGCTCGCGACAACTCATAGCATCGTTTCCAGAGCACGGGCTGATCGTGCTGGACGCAAAAAGCGGGCGCGGGCTGGCGGACTACCCCTGGAAGACGAGCTACGGTATAAACGCAGCCACGCCGATCGTGTCGGGTGATAAGCTTTTCATATCAAGCGGATACGGTACCGGCGGTGCGCTGCTGAGCCTTTCCTCGGGAAAGCTGACGCGCGTGTGGCAGAACAAGAACATGCGGAACCAGTTCAGTTCGTGCGTGCTCTGGAAGGGTTACCTGTACGGCTTCGACGGCAGCACGCTGAAGTGCATCTCGATGTCCGACGGAAGCGTTAAATGGTCCAAGCGCGGGCTGGGCAAAGGCTCCCTTATGCTTGCAGACGGAAAGCTGATCGTCCTGAGCGAAAAGGGAGAACTTCTTATCGCACCCGCCGACCCGTCGGGTTTCAAACCCACCGCACAAGCGAACGTGCTGTCGGGACAGTGCTGGACCGTACCTGTGCTGGCCGACGGAAGAATATACGTCCGGAACCAGAGCGGTGACCTGGTGTGCCTGTCGGTCAAAGCCGAAAAATAAATTCGCCGCCGAACAGGCCGTACCAAGCGAGGTCCGCAACCGATTCGGAGGTTCCTGCCGTGCCGGACATGAAGATTCTTGTATGTCGATGCGAGTACGCCGACATCATCGATCGCGGCGCGGTGGAATCGGTGACGGACAGACTCCAAAGCGGAGGCGTCGCCTTCGAGAGTGTTTCGGACCTCTGTTCGCTCTGCGAGAGCAAGGCTCCTGCGCTGGGGCGTCTTTCCGGTGCGAAAGGACTCGTCGTAGTCGCCTGTTACCCGCGTGCCGTCCGCTGGCTGTTCGCCCTTGGCGGCGCGAGCCTCCCGGACGACGCCCGCGTGCTGAACCTGCGCACACAAAGCGCCTGCGAAATTATCGACGCGATAGGCCCGGACGCGCCGCGCGGCGATCGCACGGAGATTCCCGCGCCCCGCGCCGATGAGCAGGTTCCGTGGTTCCCGGTTATCGATTACGAGAGATGCGTGAATTGCAAACAGTGCATGAATTTCTGCCTGTTCGGCGTGTACGCCGCGGACGATGACGGGCCTGTCCGCACGTCCAATCCGCTGAACTGCAAACTTCACTGTCCCGCGTGCGCCCGGGTTTGCCCGCAAACGGCGATAATCTTTCCGAAATACGCCGGCGCCGGACCCGTAGCCGGGGACGACGGGACGGAACTTCCCGAAGGAGAGGTCGGCGGCGTAGACCTCGGCGAGATGATGAAAGGCGACGTGCTGGCGGATATCCGCAGGCGAAACGGCAAGGGCGATTGCGACGGCGAAAATACCGCTGAAGGCGTATCGCTATCCGGAAGGCTTGGCCAGATGCTTCACGGAAAGAAGCCCGAATGATACTTCAACTGGCTAAACGCCTGCTCACCGAGCCGGACTCCCGCCTGCTGGCGAACTTCGCGTGGAATTTCGGAGCCAGGAA
>JAJRYB010000051.1 GCA_024275995.1 Planctomycetota bacterium
AGCCTGCGGCGCCGTCGTCAGCGTCGACACGACAAGCTCATCCGTCGCCGCATTCGCCCTGGACGGAGGCGCGTCGATCGTAAACGACGTGTCCGCCGGGCGTGACGATCCGGAGATTCTCTCCCTGTGTGCCCGGTACGGATCGCCGATCGTTCTCATGCACATGCTCGGCAAGCCCAATAACATGCAGAACAACCCCCGGTACGACGACGTAGTAACCCAGGTGCGGGATTTCCTTGCGGAACGCATGGAAGCGGCAGTTTCTGCCGGCCTCGCCCGCGAGCGGGTGATTGTCGATCCCGGTATCGGGTTCGGAAAGCTGCTGGAGCATAACCTCGCGCTGCTGGCGAGAACGGGGGAGCTTGCGAAACTGGGGCGTCCCGTGCTGATCGGACCATCGCGCAAGCAGTTCATAAGGGAATTGGGCGGCGGGGATGCTCCGCAGGAGCGTGTTGCCGGAACAGTTGCCGCCTGCCTGTGCGCCTGGCGGCGGGGCGCTACTATCTTCCGCGTGCATGACGTTGGCCAGCTCGCAGGGGCGCTCCGCGTCGCCGGAGCGATAGAAAAGTCGTCTGAAAACCACTAATCGTCCGCTTATTGATCTTCGTCTTGCCAATGCAACCCGCCGAAGGCAGCTACGGCCGTCACATCGGGCCTGAAGACAAACCGGAGATTACATTCGCAATACGAACATCAATAAAGATTGCAGATATTACCTGAAACAGGTCGATGTCTTCCTAAGCAGTTCCGAAAACCGTAAATGCAGAAAACTCGTCCCGGAGATTTTCTGCGCGCGCAGCGAGAGTGCCAATGAACGAGATGCTCACGACCATTTGGCGTGTACTGGCAACGTACTGGAACCGCGTCATGACCTACAACCTGCTGGTCGTGGCGGTGGAATTGCTGTTGATCGGCGCGGTGGTCTGGTGGGTGCTGCGATTCCTTCGAGGTACTCGTGGAATGCGCCTGGTCAAGGGTGTGGCGCTGCTCCTGGTGGTCGTATACGTCGTTATCCGCCTGCTTCCCGAGCACTTGGGATGGGACCGCATCGAATTTCTGTACGGCAAGTTTCTTCTGTTCGCGTTCGTCGCGGGAGTGGTGGCGTTCCAGCCCGAAGTTCGCCGGGCGCTTATGCAGATAGGTCAGACGCGCCTGTTCAGCGCCCCGCACGCGCACGTCGAACCCACCGTAGACGCCGTCGTCGAAAGCGCCTCCTACCTCTCGCGGAATAAAATCGGCGCCATAATAGCGATAGAGCGATCGGTCGGACTTGGCGGGTTAATGGAAACCGGCACCCCCGTCGACGCACGCATAACGGCGAGTCTGATCAATACGATTTTCTATCCGGGAAGCCCGCTGCATGATATGGGCATGATCGTGCGGGAAGGCCGGATCGCGGCTACCGGTTGCCAGTTCCCCCTCGCCGAGAGCGAGGACGTGGACCCGTCGCTTGGAAGCAGGCACCGGGCTGCACTCGGTCTGGCGCAGGAATCCGACGCGGCGATTCTCGTCGTCAGCGAGGAAACGGGCAGGGTTTCTCTGGCATGCGAGGGACAGTTATCCATCGGCCTGGAGCTCAAGGACCTCCGCGAGATACTCCTGACGCTGCTTCTGCCTCGAAACGTACTGCGTAAGCGGCAAAAGGACATACGCAGGAAGGCGAGCGCCGAATGACGCCTAGAGAATCGTATATTCAGGAGCCGCAACGCTTCGGCAGAAAATGGTGGGGCCGCAGCCTGCGCAGTCTCTTCTGGGTCGCCCTCAGCACCGTACTCGTCTGGGTATATGCGGACATGGAGTTCACCGAAGAGCGGGAGTTCCGGGTAACGATCCGCCTGCACACGGGAACTTCGGAAAACCTGGTCCTCACCGCTGGAAACGAGCTGAAGGTCGTGTTCGTCCTCAGCGGCCCGAGGAACAACCTCGAACGGTTCCGCTCGCAATTGAACGCTCGCGGTTCGATCGTCGAATTCGACGTCTCGCAGCGTTTCACGCCTGCGGATACCGGTATCCCCGTGGAAGACATTCTGCGCCGGGGCGCAGGGACGGCGAAGGCGGGATTGACATTCGTATCCGCCTCGCCGAACGTCGTCCCGCTGAACCTGGACGTTCGATTGCATCTGCCCAATGTCCCGGTCAAGCTGAACTACACCGGCGCGACACTCGCCGGTCCGGTCGAGACCGCCAGGACGGACGTATTCGTAGCTCGATCGCAATGGGAGCGCATCGTCCGGCTGCTCCGCGGACGGGACGCAACGCTCGAAACCGAGGTCGTCAACCTTCGGAATTATCCCACGGACAAGCCCGCCGTAGTGAAGGCGACGATCATTCCCTCCATCGCCTCTCTTCCCGTTCAGGTAAGCCCCTCCGTCGTCGAGTTCACCGTCCTTGTCGGCCAGCGCACCGGCGAAAAGGAATTCACCATCGCCGTGCGATCTTTGGCGCCGCCCGGATGGATGGAAGACGGAACGTGGCAGCGGTACAAGTTCGTTCGCGCCGACTCCGTCGAATGGCGTCCCAAGATCACCGTCTCCGGCGCCAAGGCGGATCTCGACAAGCTCAAACCCACGGACATCGACGCGTATATCGAGCTTCGCGAAGACGACAAGAAGCCGGTGGACAGTTGGCTGACGCGCCCGGTTACGGTGCGATTCCCCGATGGCGCGAACGTCCGCCTCGCGGGGGACGCCCCGACGGTTCGATTCCGACTCGAAGAGATCCCACCGGCGCCGTAGGCGCCGTCGTGGACCGTTGAACCTCGCTGCCCCATCGCGTATCCTAACTACCCTGCTTTCACACGGAGAAACCTTATGGATGCCAGCCTATACGTTACGCAGCTCGCCGGCGCCGCTCGAAAGGCGGCCGGGGAACTGGCCTTGACGAACGGAAAGGTTCGCGATGACGCGCTGCGAGCCTGTGCCGCGGCGATCCGAAAGGCCGGCGACGAATTGCAGGAGGCCAACCGCAAGGACCTTGCCCGAAGCGAGCAGTTCGGGTTGACCGGGGCGATGGTCAAACGCCTGACGCTGGACGCGCAGAGGATCGATAGCATGTCCGGCGCGCTGGAAGAAATCGCACGGCAGGTCGATCCGGTCGGGAAAACCATAGTCGCGTACAATCGCCCCAACGGTCTGCGGATCGAGAAACGCCGTGTGCCGATAGGCGTGATCGGAATTATTTTCGAGTCGCGACCGAACGTTACCTCAGACGCGGCCGGCCTGTGCCTCAAGAGCGCAAATGCGTGCATCCTTCGCGGAGGGAAAGAAGCGATCCACTCGAACCTCGCGATTGCAGCGGCCCTGCGGAAAGGACTCGCCTCGGCGGGATTGCCACCACAGGCAGTTACCGTCATCGACACGACGGATCGCGAGGTCGTTACCGCGATGGCGGGCGCGCAAGGGCTGATCGACCTTATCATCCCCCGCGGCGGCGCAGGGCTGATAAAGGCCGTCTGCGAGGCGGCGACGATTCCCGTCATCAAGCATTACGACGGTATCTGCCACGTTTACGTCCACGCCGAGGCCGATCTGAAGATGGCTGAGACTATCGCCATGAATGCCAAGTGCCAGTACCCCGCCGTCTGCAATGCCATGGAGACGCTGCTGGTGGACGCGGCGATTGCCGATGCGTTCCTGCCGGGTCTCTGCGCGAAGCTGCTGGATGCGGGCGTCGAGATTCGCGGCTGTGAGCGCACCGGCCAACTCGTGGGAGACGTGAAGGTGGCGACAGAAGAAGATTGGACGACGGAATACCTGGACCTCGTGCTTTCGGTGAAAGTAGTGGACTCGCTGGAAGCGGCGATCGGACACATCAATACCTACGGCAGCCATCACACCGACGCGATAGTGACCGGTTCAATCGGGGCTGCGGAAATATTCACCGCTGCGGTGGACTCAGCCAGCGTGATGGTAAACGCCTCGACGAGATGGGCGGACGGCCAAAGGTACGGACTTGGCGCGGAGATCGGAATCAGCACGGACAAGCTGCACGCCCGCGGACCGATGGGCGCCGACGACCTGACCACCTACAAGTGGATCGTCACGGGAGATGGGCACGTCGTGGAGTGAGCCGCCACTCGCCGGAGACAGGAATGCACCCGAATGAATGACAGCGAGGAAACGCACCTGTTCTGCACACGTTGCGGCTGCGATCTGACACCGGGACTGGGGGATTTCTACATCGTGCGGATTGACGCCCTGGCCGATCCCACGCCGCCGATCATCAGCGATAACGGTGGCGATATGGACATCAACGAGCAGTTCTCCCGGCTGTTCGAGGAGATGCGGCACATGACCGAGCGGGAGCTGATGGACCAGGTCCATCGCAGCCTGACAATCCACCTCTGCGGGCAATGCTACGGCCAGTGGATCGAAAATCCGGCGGGGTGATCCATTTCACCTGCCCAGTCGTTTCAGCGTCTCTCGCACCTGCGATTCGAGTTGCTCCGGGCTGAGCGTTATCGCGGCCCCGTCGAGTCGCACAGCGCAGCACTTGCCGGCGTAGACCACCTTGCCGTCATAGGCGAGAATGCTGCCGGGTGGCGAGGACGGTTTCAGCCCGGTGATGTATTCGAATCTGCCCGCCCCCTTGACCGGGCTTCTCAGCGCGTCGATCGGCACCATTCCGGACTCGGCCAGCTCGTCCAGTGACTTGGGGAACCTGTCGTTGGCGGCTGCGAACATGCGCACGCCCTGCGCGATCATTCTCAGATTGCTCAGGGCCTTGGTTCGCCTGGCGAGGTCCTTCGAGCGGAGCGTCAATTGCAGGTACTGCATCAGAACCGGGGCGTCCGGGTCCACACGCACGCCGACCCGCTGCATGTTCTCCGGATCGGGCGGACGGCGATCGTGCGCATCCCGCTTCTGGGCCTTCCGCCTTTGGGATTCCTGCGGCGCGGGCTTCGCGGTGCGCTGTCGTTGCGACTCGCAACCGGCGCCTGCCGCCAATATTCCCGCCAGGAGCATCACCGCTACCAGCCCCGCCGAAAGAGAAATGCTTCTCCGCATGATCCAGCCCTTTCAGATACCCTCGCGCTCCGCCCGATTGAAGCTTATTACCTGAAATAGGCGAAGTCAAGCCGGGCACGGCCGGGCGCCGCGGGCGCCACTCCGGCAGTTTGTGTTGAACCGGCCGGTAAAGACGGTAGACTATCGGGTTCGTTTTCACCGGGTATTTTTCGCCCGCAAGCCCTTGCAGGAAAGAGACAGGACTATGGAGCCGTTCAGCGACGAGACACTGAACCGGACGCACAGTTGCGGCCAGCTGCGCGAAAGCGACATCGAAACGAAGGTCCGCCTGTGCGGGTGGGTGCGCAGCTACCGCGACCACGGCGGGGTTGTGTTTATCGACCTGCGCGATCGCGACGGAATAACGCAGGTGGTTTTCGACGCAGAGGGCGACGACGATGCAAAGGCACGCTACGAGCTTGCCGACTCGCTCCGTAACGAGTGGGTCGTTTCCATCGGTGGAACGGTGCGTCACCGCGGACCCGATCGCGTGAACCCCAAGCTGCCGACCGGCCAGATCGAAATCCTCGGCGATTCGCTGACGGTGCTGAATAAATCGGACACCGTACCGTTCACGCCGGACGAGTTTACCGACGTTTCCGAGGAGATGCGCCTCAAGTACCGGTACATCGACATTCGCCGGAAAGAGATGACCCGCGCCCTGCGCCTGCGCCACGAAATCTGCCGGACCATGCGAGGCGTGCTGGATGAGGACGGCTTCGTCGAGGTCGAGACGCCGTTCCTCACCAAGAGCACGCCCGAAGGCGCGCGGGATTTCCTCGTACCGTCGCGCCTGCAGCAGGGAACGTTCTACGCCCTGCCGCAAAGCCCGCAGCTTTTCAAACAGATCCTCATGGTCGGCGGGCTTGATCGTTACTACCAGATCGTCCGCTGTTTCCGCGACGAGGACCTCCGCGCCGACCGCCAGCCCGAATTCACGCAGATGGACCTGGAGATGAGCTTTTGCAGCGAGGCGGATGTCATGAACGTCACGAACCGAATCCTCAGCGATGTCTGCAGGCTCATCGGGCGCGAATATCCGCAGACGGTTCCTCTGATAGATTACTCCGAGGCGATGGAACGTTTCGGAAAGGACGCGCCGGACCTGCGATTCGGCATGGAGCTGGTGGACATCGCCGACCTGGCGGGCAGGACGGAGTTCGGCGTGTTCAGGGGCGCCATCGAAGCCGGCGGATGCGTCAAGGCGATCTGCGTTCCATCCGGCGGCGAGATGACCCGCAAGGAGACCGATGCGCTTGCGGGCTGGGCCAAGGGATTCGACGCCAAGGGCCTGGCCGTGACGAAAGTCGCCGCGGCGGACAAACTCGAAACCGGAATAGCGAAGTTCGTATCGCCGATCGCGGTAGAGCTGATCGAACGAATGGGCGCCAAAGTGGGCGACCTGCTCTGTTTCGCGGCGGATAATTCCGGGATCGTCCATCGCGTGCTGGGCGAGCTTCGCTGTAAACTTGCCGCCGAGCGCGGCATGATCGATTCCGAAAACTGGACATGGTGCTGGGTCGTAAACTGGCCGCTGCTGGAATACAACGACAACGAGCGGCGATGGGACGCACTGCATCATCCGTTCACCTCGCCACGCGGCGAAGACATCGGGAAACTTGCGACCGACCCCGGCGCGGTGAGGGCCCGCGCGTATGACATCGTCTGCAACGGCACCGAGTTGGGCGGCGGATCGATTCGTATTCACTCCATCGACGTGCAGAAGCGCGTTTTCGAAGCCTTGGGCATCACCGCTGAAGATGCCCACGCCAAGTTCGACTTCCTGCTGGACGCGCTGCGATTCGGCGCGCCTCCGCATGGGGGAATCGCCCTGGGCCTGGACCGCCTGGTCATGCTGCTTGCGGGCGGGAAATCCCTTCGGGACGTGATCGCCTTCCCCAAGACACAGCGGGGAACATGCCCGCTGACCGGCGCGCCGGCAGTGGTGGACGATAACCAGTTGACCGAGCTTGACTTGCGAGTAATCGCCCCGCCGGAAAACGGATAAAACCCTCCCGATAATCAGGCCCGAGCGCGTTACCGCATAATACGTAAACACTTGCGATCAATGCCGGACCTCTCGGGCGCCCCATTTTTCCTGCACCTAAGCTGCGCTTGGGTGAAATCCGAATCTTATCTTTCACGTACCGGCCACGGTCCAACAAGACCACGGGCCATACAGGCGCCTGAAATCGTCGCCACACGAAAGATGGAGGATTCGGAATGCTCCGAACGACAATTATAGCGGTGATAATGCTTACCTCTACGGTCGGCCCGATCTCCGCCGACGTTCTCTATACCGATCCCAGGCCACAGGAACAATCTTCGGGCACCTGGCTCGTTCACGGCGATATCGAGTTAGGCAAACTCGCAGCGGTCATTCTTGACACGCGTTTGACGTTTGTCAGCGAGAAGCAAGACAGCGACAAGGACGGTTTCATCGATACGAGGTTTGTGGCGATCACCAATCCGAACGGATACGTCGTGTTCCACTTCCGCTCGATATGGCGGAACGAGCGCGTCACGCTGGGTCACTTTCTCGCCGTCGAAGGCATGGGCCCGTTGACACTCAGCACCGGCGGCGGGTATTCCGGGGCGCCACTCTCGTCGATAATCTTCGGCGGCGAACTGGAACTGCTGGACCCGACCGAGCCGGGCTTCGATTACGACCCGTCGAACCGGGATGATCCACTCGTTCCGGAACCGGCCACAATGGCGATGCTGGCGATTGGTTCAATCGCGTTGATCCGTCGCCGCCGGGTTCCGGCGTCGCTATCCTAACGCGACGTCCAGCGTCATCATAATGGCGAACCCGACGATGACGCCCATCGTGGCAAGGTCCACGTTTCCGTTTCGCTGGCTTTCCGGGATGAGTTCTTCGACGACGACGAAGATCATAGCCCCGGCTGCGAAGGCCAGTGCGTAGGGCAGGATCGCCGACATGCTGATAACGGCAAGAGCGCCCAGAACGCCGGCGACAGGCTCCACCATGCCGGATAGCTGCCCGTACCACAGCGCCCTGGCGCGACTCATTCCCTCGCGGCGCAGTGGAAGGGAGACGGCCGAGCCTTCCGGAAAGTTCTGCAACCCGATACCCATCGCCAACGCTATCGCAGCTCCGAACTGCGCTTGCGGGTCTGCGGCAAAGCTGATCGCCCCGAACGCCACGCCGACGGCAAGACCCTCCGGGATGTTGTGAATGGTAATCGCCAGCACCAGCAGCGTGCTGCGCTGCCAGGATGTCTTCGGTCCCTCGGCAGAGGAAAGTCCCGGATGCAGGTGTGGCAGGATTTTATCAATCACCCGCAGAACGATAGCGCCCAGCAGAAATCCCACGAGGGGGGGAATCCATTTCCAGACTCCGTAGCCGGCCCTGTCCGCTATGTCGATCGCAGGCGCCAGCAGGCTCCAGAAGCTCGCGGCTATCATCACGCCGGCGGCCATTCCCAGGGACGCGTCGAGAAATTTTCGCGAAACGTTCTTCGTGAAAACGACCAGCGCCGCACCCGCCGCCGTAACAGCCCAGGTAAAGAGCGTCGCAAGCAGCGCCTGGATAACCGGATTCAAACCGCCGAACCATTCCATCGTGTTCTCCTTATCAGTGCTCGCAGCTCATCCCATACACAGGAAGCTCACGCCAAGAATCATCAGGACGCACGCGCCGATACACTCAGCCGGTCGTCCGAACGCCTTTCCGACGCGCTTTCCTATGGAAACGCCCAGAAGCGCCATCAACGCCGCCGTGATGCCTATTATCACACTCACCAGCCAGATGTGCCGACGATGCAGACCCATGGAAAACCCGACCACCAGCGCGTCCAGGCTAGTCGCCACGGACAACAGCAACAGGCTCCATCCGCGGGTCGGATCCTTCGGGTGCACATGAATGTGCTCCTCGATGAATCGCCCGGTTTCCTCTGCGGCGGCGCCGGGATGGCTGCGAAGCGCCTCGTAGAGCATCTTGGCGCCGACGGCGAAAACCAGCCCGCCTGCGACGTACGCACCGACGTTCGTCAGTAAATGTGCCAACCGGCTTCCCGCAAGCCAGCCCGCAAGAGGCATGAGAAGCTGAAAGAGTCCCATGCTCAACGCCAACCTGAGCTTCTGCCCCGACCCATGCCAGCGCACCCCAACGGCCATGCACACGCTCATGGCGTCCATGCCCAACCCGACCGCAACGAGTATGATCTCGGCGATTCCCATTTCGCAATCGTACGTCCTTTTCATGCCTCACAGGGCGAAGCGCATGCTATACGTCGTAAATCTTCCCCTCGCGATATTCCGCCCAGGCCGGCTCGAAGGCAATCTCGCGGTCGGGAATCGGTCGCGGCGAAACGACCCGCACGTCGAACAGTCCGTTCGCGTCCGGATTGTATTTCACGCACAGTATTTCGTCGCGCAGCGTTTCGTTCTCCGGAAGGAAGCGGTACGGTCGTCCGCCGGCTGGGTCCGTCAGCTTCGGGTGCATCTCGACGCCATCGGAATCCAGGATGCAGTGGCTGCCTCGGCTGCCTGCGCCGCGATCGAACATTCCGCAGATTGCCTTGAGTATCGCGACGTGCGCGAGGCACTGTTGCACAACCAGCGCCGCTTGCGGGAACTTCCGAGCCGATTCGATCTTCAGGCCCTCACTCGTTATCCGTTCGAGCTGCGCTACGGCATCCAGAAGCGCCCGTGCGGCTGCATCCCGGCTGCGAAGCTGCGCGCCGTATCGCGTCATGCGTCGTCGAATTTCCGACATCGCCTCGTCGATCGACACGGAAGCGTTCTTGCCCTTCTCGACGATCGCCGCGATGCATTTCACCGCCGCGGTAATATGCTCGGACAGCACATCTTCGACGGTGGCGAGGTCCGACCCGTCCAAGTCGGAGACGTTGGCGATGTATTCCGCAGCCCGCATGGCGCCGACCTGTCCGGCGTTCAGCGCCGATCCGCCGGGCCTCTTTACCCCGTGCGTGCCGGCCATCTCGCCGATAACGAACGTTCCGCGAATGTTGGACTGCCACCACCTGTCCACCGCGAAACCGCCGTTCATGTGCTGGGCACAGACGGCGATCTCCAGCGGCTCGCTTGCGAGGTCTATCCCGTTTTCGGCGTATATTTCGACAGCGGGCGGGTTCATGTGCTTCAATCGCTCGATCGGCGTCGCCTGGATCGCGCCGGTTTTTTCGATGTACTGCCGCGCCTCCTCGCCGAGCGCGTCGATGGAGAACTCGTCCCATCCGTCGGCGCCGACGGGATTTTTCAGGAAGTCCATCCACACGCGCCTCCCGCGGACGACGGTTTCCTGGTGGACGGCCATGTCTATCAGCGAAGATCGATGCCCGCGGATCCGCTGGGCGTCGAAAGGCCACTGGTATCCCTTCAGGAAGATATTCGTCGCCATCGTTGCCATGTCGTCGAAGTATTCCGTAAGGAACTCGCGCTGGTCTCCTCCCTCGGCGTCGCTGGAGTAGATGCGCGGGATCACCTGCATGTACGTTCCGGAGACGTTCCAGCGGAACTTGATGCTCGCCAGGCCGAATTGCGATTCAGTGAGATTGCACGCTTCCAGCCCCGCCTCCAGGGCAGGCGCGTGCAGTCCATACTGTCCGGGCGGGTAGACCGTGGTTTCGTAGATTTCTCCAGCCCCCCCCGCCGCGAGCACCCAGTTGTCCGCGACGAACACGCTAAGCGCCACCGTATCGTCCGTGGTGCGCGACAGGTCGAAACAGACCATCGCCGTGATGCGTTTCGATTCGTCCTCACCCTGCGTTATAAACCGCGCGATGGGGTGTTTGTCGACGATCCCCACGCCGAGGCGCAAGAGTTCCTGCTGGAGGCATTCACTCATGAACCGGCTGGTCTTTGGTCCAGCCGAGGTCGCCCGCTCGCTGGGATCGTGGTCGGTCTTGTACCCGATGAACGAGCCGAACGGTTCGTGCGGAAACGGCACGCCCGCCTCGACGAGATTATAAAAGCCCCGCAGGGAGCAGATTCCCTCGACCAGCGCGGTGTCACCGTGGCAGCAGCCGAACGCCGTGAGCGTTTCGGCGAAGTCCTTCGCCGTATCTGGCGTGCGCGGCGATGTGCCCATTTTGTAGTACGTCTGCTTATCCGATCCGCTCATCCGCGACGCGCCCAG
This sequence comes from Planctomycetota bacterium, assembly GCA_024275995.1. Lineage (GTDB taxonomy): Bacteria > Planctomycetota > Phycisphaerae > SM23-33 > SM23-33 > JAJRYB01. The sequence goes on from JAJRYB010000051.1 coordinate 11,131, forward strand.
CGCAAGCCCGGCGGTAACGACAAGCACCTTATCGGACGGGTCTTCGACACCGCGTGCGCGCATGAATTTCACGAGTTGGACCGCACAGTTCATCCCCGCCGCTCCGGCGCCGACGACGATCGTGCCGGCCGTGGTGACTGGAATCTCCCTGCCGTCGACTTTCAGTATTTTCCGTTGCATTTCGTTGTTCGCGGCACCGGTAGTCGGCGACCGGTCAAAGCGTTCGCATGTGGAAGCCGCCGTCGACGTTGATGACCTCGCCGGTCGAGAACTTAAAATCGCCCCGCGCGCAGGCGGCGACGGCGTCGGCGACATCCTGCGGCTGTCCCCATCGCCTGATCGGCGTAAGACCTTCAGCGATAAGCTTGTCGTATTTGTCGCGCACGGCCGAGGTCATGTCCGTTTCGATGATCCCGGGGCGAATCTCGTACACGCCTATTTCGTATTCCGCAAGGCGTGCGGCGTAGAGCTTCGTAGCCATCGACACGCCCGCCTTGCTCAGGCAGTACTCGCCGCGATATGGGCTTGCTGCGTACGCGCTGCACGAGGAAATATTGACGATGCACATCCACCCGTCCGACCTGTCGGACCGCCGGCGGATCATCCAGTTGGCGGCCGCCTGCGTCAGGAAGTACGGACCCTTCAGGTTGATCTCCATCACCCGATCGTAACTTTCTTCGCCGGCCTCGAGAATATCCGCGCGAACCTTCGGCGCCACGCCGGCGTTGTTCACCAGCACATCCAGCCGGTTGAACGTTTCCCGGATTTTTTCGAGAGCGGATGCGCGATCGTCCGGGCAGGTCACGTCGCCAACAATCGCCAGGGCGTTCCTTCCTTTTTTTTCGACGGACTGGACCGTCTCGACCGGTTCGACAATATCGAACGCCGCGACGTCCATTCCGTTTCCGGCCAGCTTGACGGCGATTGCAGCCCCGATCCCACGTGCGGCACCTGTCACCATTGCCACCGGCGCACCCATGACGTCTCCTTCCCGCTTTACAACGCGACGAAACACGAAACCCTGATGGGAGATTATGCCCGCACCCCCGCGCCATGTCAAACACCCCGAATCAACCGCCCATTTGTGAGAAATACCTGCCCGAATTTAATCGGAATAATCTGAATAGTTTTTTTTGAGGGACATCTTTATTGCGCCGATAACATAATATACAATCATCCGCATATTTCATGGACGGCGACCATCAGTCATAGCATACACGCGAGAGGCGCGTTCGGGGAGACAGGTCAGGAAAGGAAGTCAAATCGTGACAAAAGCCTTATCGACGTTTGCAATCGCCGGAATGCTTCACGTTGATCCGGGTTCGGTTGCGAACTGGATAGACCAGGGCCTGCTCAAAGCCCACCGGACGCCGGGCGGACACAGGCGGGTAGCCGCAGGCGATCTGGAGTGGTTTCTGCGCAAACACGAAATGCCGATCCCGGAGGAGTTGTACTCATCGCCCACACAGGTGCTCGTGGTGGATGACGAACCGGCGATTACCCAGATGATTTCCCAGACGATCAAGGCTGCACACCCGGAGTACGAAATTCTGGAGGCACACGACGGTTTCGCAGCGGGGACTGTCCTTGCGACAGCGAGGCCCGACGTAGTGGTTCTGGACCTTCGCATGCCCGGGATGGACGGCTTCGCTGTCTGCCAGGTAATCAGGGCGAAGAAAAACACGAGCCACGCGCACGTGATAGCGATTACAGCCCACCCCTCTCCGGAAAACGAGCATCGCATAATAAAGTGCGGAGCGAACGTGTGCCTGAGCAAGCCGCTGGATATGGAACTACTGCTGCGCGAGATTGAAACCGCCGTCGAAAGATAGTGGCCTGAATTACGAACAGGCGCGCGAGCAAACGCAGTTCAAGACCCCCGACCCGAAGTCTCAACGCGATTGCATGACCTGTACAAGGCTTCTTCGCACGCCTGTTTTAGTACCTAAACACCCCAGGTAACGCCAAATATTCGCAACACGTAATATATCGGGTAATGCGCGTCGAGCGAAGAGAAATTTCCGTCGCTTACGCCACTATGGCGTTTTACGACAGGAATGACGTGCTGATAAAAAGACAAACTGACCGATTCTCCCAAGCCCGAAGGGCTGGAAGAGGTTGGCCGGGGGCGTAAGCCCCCGGTGGTAATGGAGTTGTGGAACCAGCCCCGGAGGGGTGACAGAGAAGCCGACCGGTGGTAAAGAGTCGGTTTCGTTTCTGCCGCCCCGTCGGGGCTTGGTTGTTAACAGCCTATCATCCGGGGGCTTACGCCCCCGGCTAATTTCTGTGCGGCCTTTCAGGCC
>JAJRYB010000052.1 GCA_024275995.1 Planctomycetota bacterium
AATCCTGGGCTTGTTCGCCTTCGTGAAGCCAGTGCAACCCGACTCGGGCGAATCGGGACTGGAAAAAGCGTCCTGATCCGGCATCGTAGGTTGCCCTTGATATGCCAAGAGCGATAAATCATGGATGAATCGAAAAACATCACGTTCAGTTTCATCGTTCCTCTCTACAACGAGCAGGACGGACTCGAACTGTTTTACGACAGGTTGGTGGCGACGGCTGAAGCGTTGAACGAGCCGTTCGAGATCATCTTCGTGAACGACGGTTCGCAGGACGAGACGGCGGTGATCCTCCGGCGTCTTTGCGAGTTGGACTTTCGCGTTCGCGTAGTCGATTTCTCGCGGAACTTCGGGCACCAGATCGCCGTTACCGCGGGGTACGACTTTGCCTGTGGGCGCGCGGTGATCAGTCTTGACGGGGATTGCCAGCACCCGCCGGAGGTTATCCCGGAGCTTGTCGCCCGCTGGCGAGAGGGTTTCGAGGTCGTCTACACGGTCCGCAGGGACACCAAGGGTATCTCGCGCATCCGGCGTGGAACAGGTCGGATAATGTATCGGTTTATTCGCTGGTCCAGCGGTGCCGACCTGACGGACCAGGCCGACTTCCGTCTGTTGGATCACAAGGTCGTCGAGGCGCTGCGTCGCACCCGCGAGCACGCGCGATTAATCCGCGGCCTGGTGCGGTGGCTTGGGTTTCGCCAGACGTCGGTTTCATATGTCGCCCAGCAGCGAACGCACGGAAAAAGCAGCTATTCGCTGAAGCAGTTGGCAGGCATGAGCGGCGCGGGATTCTTCAACTTTTCGCTGCGCCCGCTTCGCATCGTGCCGAAGGTGGGCGGCGTTCTGTTGACGGCTGCGATTGTCTATGCCGCAGCGTCGCTGGCGCTCTGGCCTCTCGGGAAAACAGCCAGCCCCATCGTGCACCTGATCATGGCGATTGTCGGCCTGTTCGGGCTTCAATTCGTCTTCCTCGGGCTTATCGGCGAGTACGTTGGTCGGATTTTCGAGGAGGCAAAGGCCCGGCCTCTCTACGTGGTCCGGGAAACCGTTGGATTTCCCGCCGAGACTCAAGAGGAAGCCGAATCCGGAGTCTCACCCGCCCGGAGCGAAGACAACCCCGTTACTATTTACACGTAGGCTCACCTTCACGGGCAATTCGACGCCGCGTCACTACTGAAGCGCAAAACCCGTCCCGCTGACCTTGACGGTGACTTCTCCGGGTCGCGGCAGATTCACGGTATCGGCGGGTCGGGTGGACGCCATCGCCCACGCCTGCTCGAAACTCACGTCGCAATGCAGGCAGGTGCGGATGACGCACATGTCCAGCGTCGCGGCCGAACCCGCAAGGTAGTTCTCCTCGCCTTCGTGCGAGACGCGCCCCTCGTCGGTAACTATCAGGACCTCCCCGGCAAGTTCGTAGCGCCCCGCCTCCATTTCCGCGGCCGCTATCGCATCGGTTACGAGGACGCTGCGATGGACGGTCTTCGCGCGAATGAAGTTCTTGAGCGTCGTGAGCGGCATGTGATGGGCGTCGGCGATGAAACTGGCTGAGAGCCGATCGTCCGCCAACTGCGCCTGCACGTAGTTATCCAGGCGCGGAAGCATCGCGTGCGAACCGTTGCCCAGGTGCGTGGACATCGTGGCGCCCGCCTCGACGGCGCGGTCGATCGTTTCGCCGGTCGCGTTGGTGTGGCCGATGGCGACGCATATACCTTGAGCGACGCAACGCCTGGTAAGGTCCATCGCTCCGGGGAGTTCCGGCGCGAGCGTGATAATCGCTACGCGCCCGCCGGATGCTTCGTTCAGCCGGTCGATGAGGTCCGGCAGGTCATCCGGCGTTTTGCAATGAGCGAGCGGATGCGCTCCTCGTGGGCCATCGTCCGGCGAGAGAAAAGGCCCCTCGATATGCAAACGCGGGAAAGCGGCTGCGAGTTCTTCGTCCGACGAGACGATTCTGTCGTAGGCGACCGCGCGTGCGAGCATAGCCTCGGAATCATCCGTTACGAGCGTCGGAAGGGCTGCAACTACACCACGTTTACGCTGGGCGTCGCGAACCGCGGCGAAATCTCCGGCTTTCCATGATGCAGGATCGTCGTTGAAGCTGAAGCCGGCGTATCCGTTCACCTGCAGATCAACCAGTCCCGGACCGGTGAATGTCTCCGGCAACTTGCCCATTTTGAATCTCCGTTACTGTCTGCCCGCCGTCGCGCGGGTCAGATTTTCGAGGCGATTTTTTCCAGGACGCCCAACCCTTCCGCGAGCGCGTCTTCCGATATGACCAGCGGCGGGCATATCTTGATGGCGCCCCCGCCTACGCCGACCGGCGCGAAAAGCATGACGCCGCTCTGGATCGCGCGATTCACGAGCTGCCACGCCCCCTCGGGTGCCGGAGTAGTTGTGCCAGGCTCGGTAAACTGAAGCGCGGAGACCAATCCCGTCGCATCCCAGCGTCCGATTTTTCCATTTGTCGCTTCGGCGATCTTCCGCGTGCCTTCCGCGAGCATGGGAGCGAGCTTTGCCGCGTTCTCGACGAGTCCTTCTTTTTCGATCACCTCGAGATTCGCCAGCGCCGCGGCGCTGCATATCGGGTTGGCTGAGTGCGTGCTCGTCATTTCGCCAGGCCCGTACATGCTCATCAGATCCTCGGTACCGAGCACGGCAGAGACCGGCATGCCGCCGGAGATTCCTTTTCCGCACGCAGCCAGGTCCGGTACGACGCCCAGGTGCATGAATCCGAAGGGCTTGCCGGTTCGCCCGAAACCTGCCTGCACCTCGTCGAACGCCAGTACCGCCTGGTGGTTGTCGCACCATTTGCGGAGCGCCTGGGCATATTCAGTCGGCATGAGAGCGGCGTTGCATCCCTGGTATGTCTCGCTCATCACGCCGCAGACGTCGGTTGCCTTTACGCCCTTGTCCGACAGAGTGCGCTCGAAGACTTCGAATGAGGTATCTTCCTGGCGGAAGCCGTCGGGGAAGGGCACCTGGACGAAGTCCGGATTCTCGCCTCCCAGCCAGCCTTTCAGGCCCGACGAGCCTCCCGCGAGCTGTGCGCCCATGGTCCTTCCGTGGAAGGCGTTCTCGAACGTCACGAGTATTCGCTTATCCGGCCCGCCGATTTGCAAGCCCTTCGTTCGCGCCAGCTTGATGCAGCACTCGGTCGCCTCGGCGCCCGTCGTCAGCAGGAACACGCGCTTCAGCGGATCGGGCAGCATGGTCGTGAGTTTTTCCA
>JAJRYB010000053.1 GCA_024275995.1 Planctomycetota bacterium
CGGCGTCCCTGCGTACAGCACCATGTTCTGGCGGCCGGACAAGCCGCTTCGCCTTGATGACAGCGACAAACGACTGCGTTATTGCTATCCAGTTGACGGACGCGACAGGAAGCTGACGTTCGTAGGCTTCCAGGAACCTGTTCCCGAAATTCCCGCGGGCACGCTTGTCCGGGTTTCGTTGGCGCACTGGTGGCGTCCGGACGACGATGAAAGCGGTGAATTCCGTTGCTACGTCCAGCTTTCGGGATGGTTCCCGCTAGAGAAAAAGCTGCCGCCACCCCCACCGCCGCCCCCACCGCCACCGCCGCCACCGCCGCCGGAACCCGATATAGAAGAGACGCTCAGATCTGTATTTGGATTTGAACATTTCCGTGAACCGCAAGAGGAGATAATCCGGGGATTGTTGGCTGGAAACGACGCGCTGGTTGTCATGCCAACAGGCGGAGGAAAGTCCCTGTGCTATCAGCTCACCGCCGTAGCCCGGGAAGGAGTCGCGGTTGTTGTCTCGCCGCTCATCTCGTTGATGCAGGATCAGGTAGACGCCCTGGACGCGCTTGGCATACCTGCAACTTTTCTAAACAGCACATTGGACTACAGGACCTATGTGCAGAGACAGCAATTGGTGCGGCGGAACAAGGTTCGGCTGCTGTATTTGGCTCCGGAAACCCTCGTCCGACCGGAGACCATCAATTTGCTCAACAAGAGTTGCCTGACTCTCCTCGCAATTGACGAGGCGCATTGCATTTCAGAATGGGGACCGGATTTCCGGCCCAAATATAAACAGCTAGGCCAAGTCCGACGGCGCCTACCGCCGGCCCCTTGCATCGCGCTTACGGCCACGGCGACGCCCCGTGTTCAGCAGGATATTATGTCCACGTTGGGAATAGATGATGCGTCCGTTTTCTCCGGAGACCTGGATCGCGCCAACCTGTTTCTGGAGGTGCGACAGAAATCGCCCGATGCGGTGAAACAGGTCGTCAGTTTCATCCAGTCGCACAAGGATCAAAGCGGAATCGTCTATTGTAGAACGAAAGCGCAAGTGGACGAACTCGCACATGAATTGAACGAGCGAGGCATCCCCGCTGCCGCCTATCATGCAGGTCTGTCGAAAGATATTCGCGCCACGAACCAGAGCCGGTTCATCCGCGACGATATCAATGTGATGGTGGCGACCATCGCGTTCGGCATGGGCATCGACAAATCCAACATTCGATTCATCATCCACTACAATCTGCCGGACAGTCTGGACAAATACTACCAGCAGATTGGGCGAAGCGGCCGCGACGGGGTTCGGGCGGATTGCCTGCTCCTCTACAGTCCTGACGACGTCCGGGCAATCAAGTACAATATTTCAAGAGACCCGCCGGAGGAGCGGCCCGGCGCCTATTACCGTCTTGAGGAAATCCAGAAGTGGGCCGTGTCCAGAGGATGCCGACGCAGAAAGCTGCTTCGTTACTTCGGGCAGAAGTATGCCAAACATAACTGCGGCATGTGCGACAGATGCGCTTCAGAACTGCCTTACCAGGCAGACCTGGATGACCTGACGCAATATGCGCAGATGTTCCTGAAATGCGTCCAACAAACCAGAGAGACTTTCGGCAAGACGTACATCATCGACGTACTGCGCGGATCGAAAAGCCAAAAGGTCAGAAGATACCATCATGACCGCCTCGACATATATGGCAGGGGGGCGGAACTTTCCAAGGACGCCTGGCTGCATCTGAGTAATCAGTTCATCGATCAGGGACTCGTTCATGTCTCGGCATATCGAGTCTTGAAAATTTCGGATCGCGGCCAGGAAATACTCGATGGCGGGACGTTCCGAGGTGTTGCGCCGTCGCGTCGCGATAGCCCGCAGAAGGCGCGAAGAACAGTCGGTGAGCGCCAAATAGAATATGACCAAGCCCTCTTTGAGAAACTGCGGGAATTGCGCAAGTCAATCGCGGATTCCGTCAATCTGCCGCCCTACACCATATTCCATGACTCATCGTTGATCGAGATGGCCGCGTACTATCCCCGCACCTTCGGCGAGTTCAACAACATCCGCGGCGTGGGCGACTTCAAGACCAGCAA
>JAJRYB010000054.1 GCA_024275995.1 Planctomycetota bacterium
AGTATTTCAAGACGGGTTACAGGGCGGTCTACCGGCGGATAATCCCTGCCGCGATTATCACCGCCATCCTGGCGTCGGCGTATTTCTTTCTCCTGCGATGGACGATGTGATTTGTACCGTTCCGCATCGCGGCGGTTATACCTCCACCAATTAATTACCGCGCTCGCGCGTAAGTGGCATTGCATTACAGACTGATTGGATCGTATCGGGATTGAGGCAAGTGTGTCGCCAAGCCATTTCAGCCGCGACGCACCAGCCCGTGCACCTCGTAGCCCTTGTCCAGCAACAGTTCCGCCAGGTAGCTTCCGTCCTGGCCTGTGATACCGGTTATCAAAGCTTTTTTCGTCATAATTCCCAATTCCTGTCGTCAGGACGAGTTCACATTCCCGGTGATATATCCAACTGCGAAGGATATACGATAAAGCCCGGGCGTTTGATGCCGGTTTTCGGGCTGTAAGACAAATCTTCGCCATTGAGATCGATCACCCGGCAACCTGCCTCGACGGCGATCGCCGCTCCGGCGGCAGTGTCCCACAGACACGTCGGACCGTGGCGCGGATAGACGTCGGCCTTTCCCTCGGCGACGGCGCATATCTTCAGGCTGCTTCCGTACTGGACTGTCTCGGCGATATCGAGGCGATCGAGGAACTCCCGCGTCTGCTGCGAGAGGTGAGAGCGGCTCACCACCGCCTTTCGCGGCTTGCGGCACATATTGGCGCGTATCCGTTCGGGCGATGCGCCGGATGGTGTACGTCGAAACGCCCCGCCGCCCCGCACGGCGTAATACAAGACGTCCTTCGCGGGAACGTATATTACGCCGAGGATGGCTGCGCCACTCTCGACGAGGGCGATGTTGACGGTGTATTCATCCAGCCCCTTGACGAACTCCTTCGTTCCGTCCAGGGGATCTACGCACCAGAAGATATCCCATTCGCCTTGTCCCGCATGCTCCAGATCACCTTCTTCGGAGAGGATGGGAAACTTCGGTTCGAGCGATTCAAGCCCGGCCTGGATCACGTTATGCGACGCCAGGTCCGCCCGCGTCAGGGGTGAACCGTCTTTTTTCGTCTCGACCTCGCCGAGCTCGGACGCGATTGGCAGGATCGCCTTGCCCGCCTCGATTGCGATCCGGCAGACCTCGGAGCCCAGGCCTTCCAGCGCCGAAGAATCCAGCGAGCTTTTTGCGCCGGTACTATCCATTACTGTCCAGGCAGCCCTTCTCCTGCAGGTACGCGAGTATGCGTTCCGCGCACTCGGTGATCGACAGGTCCTGTGTCGCCAACGTCAACTCCGGCGAGCGCGGGGCTTCGTAGGGGGCCGTCACTCCGGAGAACCGGGGAATCTCGCCCTTCTCGGCCTTATCGTAAATCTCGGGACGCCGCTGCCGGCATATCTGCACCGGTGTGGACAGATAAACTTCGATGAAGCGATCACCTCCGATGGTGGCGCGTGCATGCTGCCGGTCCGCCTCGTACGGCGAAAGCAGCGAGCATATGGTGATCTGCCCGGCGTCGTTGAGCACGGCTGCGACTTCCGCCACGCGGCGGATGTTCTCCGTCCGATCGGCTGCGCTGAAATCCAGGTCTTTCGAGAGCGTCATGCGGGCGTTCTCCCCGTCGATGACACTCGTCATGCACCCGCGATCGAACAGACGCCGCTCCAATTCATAGGCGATGCTTGTCTTGCCGGAACCGGTCAAGCCAGTCAGCCAGACCGTAGCGCTGCGGTGCCCGAGGCGGTCGCGTCGTTCCTCGATCGTCACACGACTGCGATGGCGATGGACGTTCTCGCTCTGTGGCTGGGCCTGCCAGCGGCCCGATGTCCGAAGCAACTCGCCCGGTTCGCGATCCAGGATCATGCCTGCGCCGACCGTATTGTGCGTAATGCGATCTATGATGATGAACGCGCCGGTCGAGCGGTTTTTCTCGTATGGGTCAAAGGCAATGGGTTTGTTCGTCGTAACCACGATCCGGCCGATCTCGTTGAGTTTCAACTCGGACGCATCCAGGCGGTGCAGCGTGTTGATGTCCACCTGGTAGTGGAGATCGGTCACCATGCCGCCCAGCGTTCGGGTGCAGTGCTTGATAAGGTAGTTTTTATTCAGCTTTATGGGTTCTTCGGACATCCAGACAATCATGGCTTCGAAGGTGTTATCGATGTGTGGAACGTTGCGCACGTGCACGAGCATATCGCCCCGGCTGACGTCGATTTCGTCGGCCAGCACCACCGTCGCCGCCAATGGTGGAAAAGCCTCGTCAATTTCACCGTCCACGCCGAGCACCTGCTTGACTTTGCTCCTCGTGCCGGCGGGGACCACCATGACTTCGTCGCCCGGGCGAATCGAGCCCGAAGCCACCGTGCCCATGTAGCCACGAAACTCCGAATTGGGACGGGATACGTACTGCACGGGAAAACGAAGATCGATCAGGTTCCGATCGCCGGCTACGTGAACCGTCTCGAGGTGGTTCAGCAGCGTCGAGCCCTGGTACCAGGGCATGTTCTCGCTGCGTTGCACGACGTTGTCGCCCGTCAGCGCGCTGACGGGGATGAACGTTACGTCGCGCGCTTCGAGCTTGGCGGCAAAGGCGGTGAACTCCTCGCGAATGCTCTCGAAGACTTCCTGCGACCAATCGACCAGGTCCATCTTGTTGACGGCGACTACCAGGTGCGTAATACCGAGCAGCGTCGTGATGAACGCGTGCCGCCTGGACTGTGTGGAAACGCCGTTTTTGGCGTCGATGAGAACCACCGCCAGGGAAGCGGTCGAGGCGCCCGTAGCCATGTTTCGGGTGTACTGTTCGTGCCCGGGCGTGTCGGCAATGATGAACTTGCGTTTAGGCGTGGTAAAGTACCGATACGCCACGTCGATGGTGATACCCTGTTCCCGCTAGGCCTGCAGGCCATCGGTAACCAGGGCAAAGTCGGGACCTTGACCGTCCCAACCCTTGCGGGTGGTGGCATCTTCGATCGAGGCCAGTTGATCCTCGTAGATGCCCTTCGACTCGTAGAGGAGCCGTCCGATCAGGGTGCTCTTACCGTCATCGACGCTTCCGGCCGTCACAAAACGCAGAAGGTCTTTCTGTTCGTCCTTTTTCAGTAGTATAGTAGCGCTAATCATCTCAGAAATACCCTTCTCGTTTCTTGTCTTCCATGGAACCATCGCCGCTCTCGCGGTCGACGGCGCGACTTTGACGCTCGGACTGCCTGGCGAGCATGGTCTCCTCGATAACCTCTTCCAGCGTCGTAGCGGTGGACTCGACCGCTCCCGTGCAGAACTGGCAGCCCAGCGTGCGGAAGCGGACCATGCGGGTCTCGACCTTCTCGCCCTTGTGAGGCTTGACCAGTTCGCCGGCCCACAGCAGTATCCCGTCCCGCTCGATTACAGGCCGCTCCTCGGCAAAGTACAACGGTACAAGCTCAATTTTCTCCACGTACAGGTAGTGCCACACATCCAATTCCGTCCAGTTGCTCAGCGGGAAAACGCGGAACGATTCGCCACGATTATGCCTGGAATTATAGAGGTTCCACAGTTCGGGTCGCTGACCCTTCGGGTCCCACTGCATGTGTTGGTCGCGGAACGAGTAGATTCGCTCCTTGGCGCGCGATTTCTCCTCGTCGCGCCGCGCGCCGCCGAAGGCTGCGTCGAACTCGTATTTCCTCAGTGCCTGGAGCAGGCCCTGTGTCTTCAACAGGTTCGAGCACAGCGTGCAGGTCCAGTTGGACGGGTCGCGGCCGATTTCGTCGAAGGCCTCTTCGTTACGATGCACGATCAGGCGCACGCCCATGTCCTCCTCGAGGCGGTCGCGGAACTCGTACATCTGCGGAAACTTGAAGGACGTGTCCACGTGCAACAGGGGAAATGGAAGCGCCCCCGGCGCGAACGCCTTGATCGCCAGGCGCAACATCACCGAAGAATCCTTGCCTATCGAGTACATCATCACCGGGTTCTCGAACTCCGCAACCACTTCCCGAATGATGTGGATGCTCTCGGCTTCCAGTTGTCTCAAGTGCGTTATGCTATAAGAGGGCACCAGCAGTATCTCCGTTATTGCAGGGCGTCAGGCCCGACGAACAAGAATTCCGCTACCCGTAAGGTAGCCCAGGATATCGTCTACACATTCATCGACAGTTTTGTTCTGTGTTTCCAAAACGACCTCCGGCGAGAGCGGCGGTTCATATGGTGCGCTGACGCCGGTAAAGTCCTTTATTTCGCCGGCACGGGCCTTGACGTAAAGCCCCTTCGGATCGCGCCGCTCGCAGATCTCTACCGGAGCATCCACGAAGACTTCCACAAATCGCCCTTCACCGGCGGCGGCGCGAGCACGGTCTCGGTCACGCCGATAAGGCGAGATAAAGGCGGAAATCGTGATCAGCCCGGCATCGGCGAACAGTGCCGCCACCTCGCCGATCCGACGGATGTTTTCCTCGCGATCTTCCGGGCTGAACCCGAGGTCGCCGTTGAGACCGTGACGAATATTATCGCCGTCCAGCACATAGGCTGCGTGCCCGTCGCGAACCAGCCGCTCTTCCAGGGCAAAGCCGATCGTCGACTTGCCGGAGCCTGACAGACCCGTCAGCCAGACCACGCAGCCGCGCTGGCCCAGAAGCTCCATACGGCGCTCGGCGTCGATCAGACCTTGATGCTTTACGATATTTTTACGATTCAATTCCACATCCACCGCTATGCCCCTCAAGCAGGCCTGGTGTCGTTCAGGATTCCGCAAAAACGCTCAGCCTGGACAGACTCCATCTTCGTCGGCTGCGCGCCACTTTTTACCGCAACTCTCGTTTTTGCAGCATATCGGGCGACAACCTCAAGAGCGACGCCCGTCAGTTACACACACAAAAATCACTCGGCCGGTTCGAGCAAATCCGCGTCGATTTCCACCGACGCGCCGTGTCCGAGGATACTCACCTCGACGACGAACCGGCTCCGCCCGCTGCGACGCTCGACCTTGCCTTCAACGCCTTGCAGCGGACCGGTGCGAACTCGGCACCGCGTGCCCTTCCCGCAGCGATTTGTACGGATCTATCGCCAGAGACGATTCCAGCAATCGCCTGATAGCCATCAGTTCGCCGACTATCTGCTTCTGGTCCGGAACCTCGAAAAACCGCACGATCCTGTTGGTTTTCAACGCCGCAAGCCTGTGGTCTTCGTCTGCGCAGCACAAAAAAACGTATCCCGGAAACAGTGGAAGCGTCGATTTCCACCGTCGGCGACCGCTCCGTCGCGTTGCTTCATACATCGGCAGGAAGTACGCACCTCCTGAGACCAGGATGTCACGCGCCAAGCTTTTTTCCTGCCTTGGCTTAACGTGCGCAACCCACCATGTGCCCGGGGCGTCCTCCAGAAGAACACCGACAGGCCAGAGCATCGAGAGGTTCTCATCTGTCCGTAACATCACGCCATTTCAAAAAAAACCACGCTCGAATGCCTCAGGGCCGTCAATGTGTCGCTGACGATTAAGCGACCTTTGGCTGAAAATAGCAGCCGTTATGATAACAGACCCACCGGGCATTTTTAAGCCTATTTATTCCACCTCCCGTCAGGGTGCGTTGCGGGTATGACGCCGCCGTCACAGCCATGGACCGCGGATCTGAAATCTCCCTCCGTCGCCCTGCGGGCTATGGAGAGCGGGCAAATCCGAAATGCCGGATTTCAAAAAAACGATCGGCAGTTAGAGCAATTCAAGATTGACCCGGTAACTGTCGAATGCGACGCCAACGCCTTACGCCATCGTCGCATACGCATCGGAAAACGCCCCTTTTGCTCGCTCAAAAAGACCAGCGGATGCTCGAAATCACCCCGGAAAATATTTTTTTATATTTCTCGCCTGAATAAGAACTTGCGCACATCACTTTCCCAAAAGTTACCTGTTCGGGTGGTCAAAACGTGGGTATTCGCCCAAGTATGGAAGGCTCGCATTACGCTCGGTTTTCGCTCATGGTTTCCATGATGCGCAGGTAGCTGTCGTATCGACGCGGATTGATAAGCCCTTCCTGCACGGCGACGACGACGGCGCAGCCCGGCTCGTGAGTGTGGGTGCAGTCGTTGAACCGGCACTGGTGGGAGTTCTCTTCGAACTCCGGGAAGTACCACGGAAGCTGCGCCGCGTCGAGGCGTATGCCCAACTCCCGGATACCCGGCGTGTCCACGACGATGCCGCCTCCCGGTAAATCGTAAATCACCGAGGCGCTGGTGGTGTGTCTGCCCCGATCGTCCTTCTCACGAATCGATCGCGTTACGACGTGGGCGTCGGGAATGAGGGCGTTTATCAGCGTGCTCTTGCCGACGCCGGAAGCCCCGGCGAGGATGCTCCGATGGTTCGCAAGGCGGGACGCCAGCGCGTCCATGCCTTCGTTTGTCTTGGCCGAGCACGCCAGCACCTCCATTCCAAGGTCGCGGAATTCGGCGATAACCGACTCGTCCGGCGAGGCGAGGTCGATCTTGTTGACTACCAGCACCGGCTGGAGTTCGCCGCGCTGTGCGATTATCAGGAACCGGTCGATCAACCCTCGGCGAAGCGCGGGTTTCCGCGTGGCCGCTACGATCAGCAGCAGGTCCATGTTGGCGGCTATGACTTTATGGAACGTGTCGCGACCGTATTCGTCGCGACGTTTCCCGGACCTCGGCTCAGGTCGCAGAAGCACGGTGTCCCGCCGGTGGCGTGAGATAATCATCCCGTCCATGCGGTCCTTGTCGATGTCCTTCTGCCCGCTGGTATAGTCCGCCGGGCTCATCGCCACGGTCACCACGTCCCCGACAGCCAGCGGCGACGAATCTTCGGGCGCACGGAACGTCTTTGCGATACCGCAGAAAAGCCGCTTGCCTTCGACGCGGACGAAAGTGCCCCGACGGAACAACCCGACGACCATTCCCTCCTTGCGATCCATTCCGCAGGCTTCCTCGTCGGAGGCTGCGAACGCCTCCTCGCGCAGCTTGACCGCGCGGTGCGAGAGTTTGCTACCGTGCAGGGCGGCCTCCTCGACGTCCTGGCCGGCGTGATATCGCTGCTGCCAATTGCGGACTCTGCGTTGCGACTTGCCTTTTCGTCTTACCATCGAAGCTGCATTGTCGCCTGCGTCCGCGCCGAATGCAATGCACGGGGAGAATGGAACGCCGCGGCGCCTCAGGCGGCGATAATCTTTCGGGCAAGGTCGAGCGCCACCAGCAGCGACGCAAAGAGGATCACGATTACGAAGTATTGCTGAAGTTTGCGCGCGTGAAGACGCTGGCATATCCATGCGCCGATCTGGACGCCGATGCCGCTTCCCACCAGCAGGACCATCACCACCGAGAGGTTGACATCCCCGCGCGATCCGTAAATGACGGTTCCGACGATTGCGCTGAACATTATGACCGCCAGGGAAGTTCCAATCGCACGATGCACGGTTAATCCGACGACGATCAGCAGAAGCGGCACGAAGAGCACGCCGCCCCCGATCCCCAAAAGTCCGGAGACCATTCCTATTGTGCATCCCACGAGCAGAAGTCCGGGCAGGCTGACGTCGGCAAGTTCGTCGGACAGTTTTATGCCCGGCCTGAGGCGCATCCGCTGAAGGGGGCTTTTCCCGCTGGAGTGTCGGCCCGGTCCGCGAGCGACCACCCACGCGGTCAACAGGAGCATTACCAGGTAAAGGACGCGGAAGGTGGCCTTGAACGTCACCGGACCCATCGCATCACGGAGGTAATAGTGCAGCTGCACGCCAAGCAGGACGCCAACCACGGCGCTCAGGAGGAGGTAAAACGCAGCCTTGACGTCCACGTTGTTCATGCGCCTGTGCCTGGCTGCCCCGGCAGCGGCGGTCCCGATGGTAAAACTCAGACTGCTTCCGACCACCAGCGTCTCTTCCATTCCCATCAGGACGATCAGCATCGGGTTGATCAGGAACGCCCCGCCGACACCGAAAAGCCCTGTAAGCACGCCGATCAGAAGGCCTATGCCACCCAGGGCGCAAAGCAGGGCCGGCCCCTGCAAATACGCATCGAAGTCCATCGAGAACATTTGGAGCAGTTCATTCACGAACCCGCCGGGCCTCCCTTCGAGTTCAGCCTTTTCGAACGGACGCGATTGAACAACCAGTCCGTCCCCAGTCCCCACGCCAGGGGCAGAAGGATCATCGACAGGAGTTTGATTACATACCACATGGCCTCGTGTCACCTCGAGGGAGCGAACCTAGTGGAACTCGCCGAGCGATGCAAGTGCAAGTCGCATCTCCCGGCTACTTGTTCCGCTTCGACTGGAGGGGTATCATCCGCCCTGGATTCGTACGTCCTGCGGTAACGTTGCCTCTCATCCGGGAGTCCGATCATGCGAAATTTGCCGCTTCTTTCTCTTCTGTCCGTCATGGCGGTCCTGTATGGATGCAACCAGCCGCAGGTACGCTCGATTGCGCAAATCAAGCCCGGCAAATATTTTTCCGTTACCGTCGAGCAGGATGGAAGGCCGGTTCCCATTGACGATCATACCGCGTACATACATCGTCGCCCCTTCACGCTTGTTTTCGCGATGCGCAACCTGGACGCCGTGATGGTCAACGCATCGTTTTCTCCGAAGCTTTACGTCGCCGCGCGTGATGGTAAATCGCTGGGAAGCGTTCTTCCCCTGGAAGGCAGGGGCATGGCTGAGGATCTGTTCAACGTTCGACGGGAGATTTTTATCCGGGATGACGGGTATCACTTCTGGCATTACTACGGGCCGAAGAACCACCGTTTCGACAGCGTCGAGAGGGTCGAAAACCTCTGGATATGCCGACGGACAATCGAGCGATGCCTCGTGGGGCGCGGCACCCGGACCGTCGATCTCTCAAAAATGTCGCAGCGCGGAATATACCTCGTATTCACCAAGACCGCCTGGGACAAGACGACGAAAAAACGCGTCGAGAAGCAGACAGAGCGTCTGCGAATCCTGTTCCGCTAACCGGCGGCTATCTCGCGTTCCAATTGCCGCAGGACAGCGGCGTTAATCACATCCCAATCCCTGCCGTGAGCGTCTTTACCTTTCGGCGTTTCGAGGATCATCGGCACGTTCTCCAGCCGGTCGTCGCCCAGCAGGTTCGCGAACCCGCCCAGGCCGATCTCGCCTTTCCCGATGTGCGCATGGCGATCCACGCGCGAGCCGAGCGGGCGGAGCGAATCGTTCAGGTGAATGGCGAACAAGCGGTCGATGCCGATCTCGTCGTCGAAGAGTTTCATCGTATTGCGCCAGGCCTGCGGCGTGCGGATGTCGTACCCTGCTGCGAAGATGTGGCAGGTATCCAGGCACACGCCCAGGCGTTGCGGACAGGCCGCGCGTGAAAGTATTTCCGCGAGCTGGGCGAACTCACAGCCGATGGAGTTACCCTGCCCGGCAGTGGTCTCCAGCAGGATCGTCGGGCCGGACTCGGCGGCGGCCAGGATTTCGCCCAGCGCCTCGGCGACAAGAACGATCCCGCGAGAAGTATCCTCTCTCGATCCCGGATGGGTTACGAGATATTCGATTCCGAGTTGCCCGCAGCGCCGCAGATCTTCGAGCATCGCCGATATGGACTTCCTGCGGGCGGCGTACCTGCCGGCAAGGTTCACCAGGTACGACCCGTGCGCCACTATCGGCGATATGCCCGTCTCGCTGCGCGTCCTGCGGAACGTTTCCACAGCCTCAGGTTGCAGCGGGCTTGATCGCCACTGAACCTGGTTGCGGACGAATATCGCCAGCGTGGAAAAACCGTATCCGCGTGCCTTGATAAGCGCCTTGTGCATCCCCCCGGCGATACTCAAATGCGATCCCAATAGCATAAATCACGTCCCGTACAAGAGTGTTCGAAAAAGACATTCTAACCCGGACGCCTCCGCCTGGAAACGCTCGAATCGTCAGGGTTGTCAATTCCCCCTCCCCTGGCGTATAATCCTTTCCTGGCGAACCTTCAGGAGCAAACGCAATGAACACGTACCAGGGCAAGTTGGTAGCGCCGTCGAAAGCGAAGTTCGCGATTATCGTCAGCCGATTCAACGAATTCGTAACGGGTAAACTGCTCAGCGGGGCAATCGACGCCCTTGGGCGCCACGGCGTGAAGGATGCGGACGTGGACGTCGTCTGGTCGCCCGGAAGTTTTGAAATTCCGCTTCTGGCACAGAAGATCGCCGCGAGCGAAAAGTACTCAGCCATCGTTTGCCTCGGCGCGGTGATCCGCGGCGGGACGGACCACAATCGGTACATCGCCTCGGAAGTCGCCAAGGGCGTAGCGCAGGCGGCGATGCAGACGGGCGTTCCGTGCATCTTCGGCGTCCTGACGTGCGACACGCTCGAACAGGCCATCGAGCGAGCCGGTTCCAAGTCAGGGAACAAAGGCGCCGAGGCAGCCAACGCCGCCATCGAAATGGTCAACCTTCTCCAGCAGATTCCCGGCAAGAAGTAGAGGTCGCATCTCCCGTGAAGCAGCGTCACAGGGCAAGACGCCTGGCCTTGCAGGGCCTGTGCTGCCTCGACGTCCAGGGGGCGAAGGTCACCGACCTGGTTGACCTGTTCCTCACGGACAGCAGGGAATCCGACGCTACAATCGCCGCGGCGCGTACCTTCATCCGGCAAACCGTTTGCGCGATGGACGAGATCGACGCCGTCCTGGCGCGACACGCGCACAACTGGGACCTGGGCCGACTGGCGGTGGTCGATCGCAACATCCTGCGCCTGGCGGTATGGGAACTTCGCGAAAACATGGCCCCGTTCAAGGTAGTGCTCAGCGAGGCGATGCGATTGGCAAAGGAGTACTCCACAGCGGAAAGCCCAAGGTTCGTCAACGGTATCCTCGATGCGATAGAAAAAGAACTGATTAGCAGGGATACGGAAGATACAAAAAACGTTTAGCAGGGATGAACTCAGATAAACGCAGATGAGAAAGAAAATATATCCACATAAAACACCGGCGAAAAAACGAAAAAACGTTTAGCAGGGATGAACTCAGATAAACGCAGATGAGAAAGAAAATATATCCACACGAAACTCTGACGCACGAGATCATCGCGGCTGCCTTTGAAGTCTCCAACTCCCTGGGGTGTGGATTCCTGGAGAAAGTCTACGAAAACGCCCTGGTTGTGGAGTTGAAGCGACGAAATCTCTCATCGGCACAGCAGGTTCCGGTTCGCGTATTGTATCAGCAGGAAACGGTCGGACAGTACGTCGCAGATATGGTTGTCGAGAATGCCGTACTGGTCGAGGTGAAGGCAACGTTGGAGAACCATTCGCTTTTCATCGCACAAACCCTCAACTACCTGCGAGCAACGAATCTGCCTGTCGGGTTGTTAGTTAATTTCGGACGTCCCAAACTGGAATATCGCAGGCTTGTGCTTACGGATCTGCCGGAATGAGAAAACCCGGGATCGAAAGATTGTTATTCAGAGCACATCTGAATTGCCCCTACCAGACAATCAAGTATTATCTGCGTTCATCTGCGTTCATCCCTGCTAGGCAGTAAAGGAAACGGAAAAGACAATGGCGTTATTTGGCGGAGCGTTGAAGAAACTCGCAGCCGGTCTCAGCAGGACCAAGCAGGTGTTCGTCGGTTCGCTCAAAAGCCTGCTCGGCGGACGGGCGCTCAGTGAGGAACTGCTGGATGAGTTGGAAGCTACGCTCATCCAGGCGGACGTCGGAGTTAAAACCGCCATTCGCATACGCGAGGATCTCCAGGCAGCCTGGCAGGAAAAACGCATCGAAAAAGGCGACGATGTAATCGAATTCCTCAAGAACGAGATAAAGCAGTATTGGCCCGAATCGGACCGGAGCGTGCACTTTTCCGACGCCGGTCCGACGGTGATAATGGTCGCGGGGATCAACGGCTGCGGGAAGACGACCTCCGTCGCCAAGCTGGCGTGGCAGTTCAAGCAGGCCGGCAGGAAGGTTCTTCTCGCGGCTGCCGACACGTTCCGCGCGGCGGCGGTGGAGCAGTTGAACATCTGGGCGGACCGCATCGGATGCGATATCGTCAAGGGATCCGGCAGTGATCCAGGCGCGGTGGTCTTCGACGCCTGCGACGCCGCTATCGCGCGCGATGCGGACGTGGTGCTCGTGGACACCGCCGGAAGACTTCACACGCAGGACAATCTCATGCGCGAGCTTACGAAGATCCGCGACGTCGTCGCGCGCAAAATTCCAGGCGCGCCGCACGAGGTGCTGCTTGTGCTGGACGCCACGACGGGGCAGAACGCGATCAACCAGGCGAAGGTATTCATGGACGCTATCGACGTTACGGGGATATTCCTGGCCAAGCTGGACGGAACGGCAAAGGGCGGAATCGTCGTCGCCATCCGCAACGAGGTGAACTTGCCGGTCAAGTTCATCGGGCTGGGCGAAACGTTCGAAGACGTCGAACCGTTCGACCCGGAAAACTTCGTCGAGGCGATGTTCGCGTAGCAATCGGAAAACGTTGCGATTCAAAAAGGCTTTTTTTGACGCGCACACATGGGGCCTGTACAGTTTCACTGAGTTTTCGGCCTGTCAAATCGCCTGCATATCGACGCGCATCGGGCGCATGGGCAATTCGACGGGGAAGCGAAACAGCCAAGTCTTGAAAAAAGAAGGGAGAATGACACATGCAAATCATTTATCTGGTCCTCGCCATTATCGCCATGGTAGGAATGTGGAAGGCCTTCGAAAAGGCGGGCAAGCCCGGATGGGCAGCCATCGTCCCGATCTACAACGCCATCATCATTCTTGAGATCGCCGAGAAGCCCCTCTGGTGGATCGTTCTTATGCTGATTCCATTGGTCAACCTCGTCATTGCCATTCTCGTCAGCATCGAAGTAGCAAAGCGTTTCGGAAAGGAAACGGGTTTCGGTATTGGCCTGGCGCTGTTGGGCTTCGTATTCTGGCCGATCCTGGGCTTCGGCGACGCGCAGTACGGCGGCGCTCCAGCCTCGGCTGCACCTCCGGCGCCACCGGTATCGGCGTCGTCGGATGACGCACCGCCGCCCGCGCCACCGATGCAGCAGTAAACAGCCCGGGCGAAGAAAACTTCATCGCCGTTCCGACGCGACAGCTTCGGAATTTTTTTGCAGAGTATTCGTAGAGTTTTGCGCCGTGTTCGTAGATTTTTGCGCGGTGTTCGGAGATTTGTGTGGATTGGTATGCTTACGTCGATGGCAAGCGGTACGGGCCCGTTGACACGGAGAGTCTCCGCGGATGGATCGCTGCGGGGCGATTGCACCTGGACCACATGGTCTGGCGGCAGGGGCTGGCCGACTGGACTCCGGCGGGTAATATTCCCGAGTTAATTCACGGGTCGATGCCTCCACCGGTTCCCGCAGGTCCGCCTCCCGCGGTCCCTCCGCTGGACGGTGGAACGGGCGGGCAATCGACCAATGCCGAACTGACCGCGCATGCGAGGGAACTTCTGCGAGGCAACTGGGGAACGCCCATCGGCTTTTCGTTCCTGCTGTTTGTCATAAACAGTGCTGTCGGATCCATACCCGGTATCGGAGGACTGGCCAGTTTGGTACTGGCCGGCCCCCTGGCTTTGGGCGGCGTGATCTTCTACCTGAACCTGACGCGCGGAGGTATGCCGAAAATCGGCATGTTGCTGGCTGGGTTCAAAACGTCCTTCGTCGGCGCGCTGGTCGTGAATCTCCTGGTGGGCATATTCGTTTTTCTTTGGACGCTGCTGCTGATCATTCCGGGCTTTATCGCCGCGATGTCTTATTCACAGGCGATGTATATCCTCGCGGACAATCCACGCATGGACGGGCTGGAAGCAATCCGTCGCAGCAAGAAACTCATGAAAGGTCACATAGGAAAGCTCGGCTACCTTTACCTTCGTTTCTTCGGCTGGTCTCTGCTGTGCGTCCTGACGATCGGTATCGGTTACCTCTGGCTGGTACCTTATATATCCACCACGATGGCGCTGTTCTACAACGACCTTCAGCCACCCGTGGAGGGAAGTTCCGTCGAGGAAACCATCACCGATGGAAACTCCTCCGATAAAGTCGAAACCTTCCCGCCATACGCCCAAGGCGTATAACGCGCTGCGGACTTCAGGCTTTCATCGGCTGTATGATACAATCTCCCCATGCAGTATGACTTTGACATCGTCGTAATCGGCGGCGGGCACGCCGGCGTCGAGGCGGCGCGGGCCTCTGCCGTTCTCGGCGCGAAAACCGCACTGGTTACGCTCAGCGCCGATACGATCGCGCAGATGTCCTGCAACCCCGCCATCGGCGGTGTGGGCAAGGGACAGATCGTCCGCGAGATCGATGCGCTGGGCGGGCTTATGGGCCTTGCCGCGGACGCTACCGGCATGCAGTTCCGGATGCTCAACCGCTCCAAGGGGCCGGCCGTGTGGGGCCCGCGATGCCAATCCGACCGGCACGCATACGCCGCGTGGGTGCAACGTGAACTTTCGCGAACGGAGAACCTTTCGATCGTCCAGGGCGAGGCGATGGAAATCCTCGTCGCAAACGGGCGCGTCGCCGGCGTCGGCGTCGATGGCGGGGACATCTCCTGCCGGGCTGTTATCGTCACGGCAGGGACGTTCCTCAACGCCTTGATGCACCTCGGCGAGGAGATCTTCCCGGGCGGGCGATACGACGAACCTGCCTCAGTCGCCCTGGGCGATTCGCTCCGCAAATGCGGGCTTCGTATCGAACGGCTCAAGACGGGAACGCCTCCGCGACTGGCGGCTGGGTCCATAAACTACGACCGCTGCCGACGCCAGGACGGTGACGAAGTACCGACGCCGTTTTCCTTCCTCAACGATTCGCTCGACGTCGAGCAGGTTCCGTGCTGGCTTACGGAAACCACGCCGCAGGTCCACGAGGCGATCCGCGCGAACTTTCATCGTGCGCCGCTTTACACCGGGCAGATATCGGCCTCGGGACCGCGGTACTGCCCGTCCATCGAGACCAAGCTCGAAAAATTTCCGGACAAAACCAGCCACCAGGTGTTCCTCGAACCGGAAGGGCGCGATACCGATTGGGTGTACTGCAACGGTATTTCCACTTCCCTGCCGCCAGATGTGCAGGAGTTTATGGTGCGTCACATCCCAGGGCTGGAAGACGCGAAGATCATCCGCTTCGGTTACGCCATCGAATACGATTACGCCCCGCCGACGCAACTTGACGCCACCCTGGAAACCAAGTGTCTTGCCGGCCTGTACCTCGCCGGGCAGGTGAACGGAACGACCGGATACGAGGAAGCCGCCGGGCAGGGCCTTCTCGCCGGCGCGAACGCCGCCCTGTCGCTGGCAGGGCGTGAACCGCTCGTCCTGAGGCGCGACCAGGCGTATATCGGCGTGATGATAGACGACCTGGTGACCCGCGGCGTAACCGAACCGTACCGCATGTTCACCAGCAGGGCTGAATATCGCCTTTCCCTGCGCGCCGACAACGCCGACAGGCGTCTCACGCAGATAGGACGGGCGACGGGACTCGCCGGCGAGGGGAGATGGAAACGGTTCCGCGGGAACGTCGAGGCGATCGAACGTGCACGGAAAATTTTCATGGAAACGAGGCTGGACGGAAAGACGCTCTGGGAATATCTGCGCAGGCCCGGAGCCCGGCCCGGTAAGCTCATCCGGCAAATGCCGACGGAGGTCGGCGGCGAGCTTGCGGAACTGCTGCGCGAGCATCCCTCGGCAGTCAACGGATTGGCGATCGATGCGAGGTACGCCGGTTACATCGCGAAAGAACAATCCGCATTGCGGCAGATGCAGGAACTGGACGATAAACCGATCCCGCCGGAGATCGATTACGCCTCGCTGCGGTATCTGCGTCACGAGGCGCGCGAGAAGCTCCAGGCGATCAGGCCGCGATGCCTCGGCCAGGCGCTGCGGGTCAGCGGTATCACGCCGGCTGATATTACCGTGCTGCAAATCCATCTGGCGACGCTGGGAAGCGGGAAAAAGACCTGAAGGGCAGCCCGAAATGGCTCCATATTACCTGTCAAATAGGGCAATTTGGATAATTTGGCGAAAATTTATCGCCCCCCTTTGCGGAAAGAAATTTGACGTTTCGTCAACCACTCCGCTCATATCAATATAACGTCTTTTATATCATTATGTTACGTACCGTCCCAATACTCTCAATCCGTTAAGAGCAGCACGCTTAAACGCCGATAGCGAGGAAGCAGGGATGCGCATTACCGTCCGTGCGTGGAGCGTTGCGGACGGCAGCGAACGACAAAAACTCGTCGGCATGGTCGAGAGAAGGCATCGGTGATTTGGCGAACAGGGACGGCGCCGAATCCATTCATGGCCATTGCCGGGTACCCGCTCCGGTGCCGGGCGCGGTGAACAGGTGACGATAAAATGATCAATTTGAATGGAGTACAGCCGACGATGCCGACAAGGTCCGTCGGTGCGGTCGGTCCGGTAGACAACGCTGCCCCTGCCTCCCAGGCGCCCGGTGCGTCGGATGTCGTCGAGATATCCAGCATCGCCAAGCTGGCGGCGAAAATTCACGAACTGCCCGACGTTCGGGCGGAACTCGTCGAAAAGGTCAAGACGGAAATAGCTTCAGGCGAATACGAAACTCCTCAGCGCATTGAACTTACGATTGACCGGCTCATGGATGAGCTGTTTCCCGGCATGTAACGGATTCGTGCGTTAACCGGGGTCCACAGTCAGGCACGGACGGAACCGTGCCTGCTTTTTTTACCCATCCCCCCCATCTTTCATGGTTTTTCGTGCGCCTGTATGTTAAGTTATACAGAGTTGGCGGACTTTGGCGTTTGGGTAGCCTAGAGTAGAGCCTGAATCAACGAGGAGATCCACAAGTGAAACGCAAGGCCGTATATACCACCGGTGAGGCCGCCGTTATCTGCAAACTCTCCCAGCAGACGATCATTCGCTGTTTCGACAGCGGTCAATTGCAGGGTTTTCGCGTTCCGGGCAGCAAATTCCGTCGCATTCCCCGCAACGCCCTGGTCAAGTTCATGAGGGACAATAACATCCCCATGGACGGTATCGAGGGCGACAAGTTTCGCGTGCTCGTGGTGGACGACGATCCGCAGATTATCGAGCTTTTCGTGGACGTGCTGGAGGCGGACGGTCGTTTCGACGTCGTAGCCGCACAGACCGGGTACGACGCCGGTGTTCTTACGCAGCAGTTTCATCCGGAGATCGTGGTGCTCGATTACAAGCTCCCGGACGTCAACGGAAACGTGGTTTGCAGGACGATTCGCGAGAACCCGGAGCTTTCTCACATCAAGATACTGATAATTTCGGGTGCGGTGAATCCGGCGGAGGTGGAGGAGTTGATGCAGGCCGGCGCCGACGAGTTCATCAAGAAACCGTTTAACATTGAACATGTAATCGAGCGTATACTGGAGCTTGTTAAGAGCCCCTAACAGAATGACCCGCGTCCCGAAAGGGTTGTGGCGAGAATCGGATGGCTGCGAGGAAGGGCTTTCGACGCCATACCTCGTTACGGTATTGTGAGGAGTTCTGACGACGCAGACGCCGATTCTCGCCACAATGCGGCTCACGCGGCATTCTGTTAGGGACTCTAAAGCTTAGAGTCGGTTTCGGAAGGAGGGAAAACCTTCACGTGCTCGACCATTCGAGCCAGAATGATTCGCTGCGCGGAACGCTGAGCGTCCGACGGCTGGAGATGATTCTCTCCGAGCTGGACGCGCTGGAGACCCTTCCCTCCGCAGCGTCGCGCATCGTCGAGTTGTGCGCAATTCGAGGGGCCTCGGAGGACGAATCCCTGGTCGAGCTGATCCGCGGCGACCTGTCACTGACGACGCGTATTCTATCGTTCGCCGCCCGCAGGATCGGCGCCCCGGTTGGCACAATCACGGAGGCTGTGGAATTGCTGGGGCCCGAGAGCGTGCGATCCGTGGTGCTGTCGGTCAGTGCGCTGGAACCTCTCACTCCGGAAGCATCCGGCTGCGGGCTGGATTACCGGGCCTTCCGGCGTCATTGCCTGGCGACGGCGTCGGTTGCGGAAATGCTCGTCGAGTCTCTGGGTCTGCCGCAGCGGCCGGAAGAGGGATTTATCTGCGGGCTGCTGCACGATTTGGGCAAGCCCGCTCTCCTGCAGTGCCTGCCGAAGACTTACCGGCGAGTGATCGAGGCCGTGCAGAACCGCCAGGGGAATATTGCGGATTTCGAGCGAAGCATCGTCGGGGTCGACCACACAATTGCCGGAAAGCGCCTGGCCGAGAAGTGGCGCCTCGGCGAGATGATACGCGACGTCATCTGGCTGCACCATCATCCTGTCGAGGTTCTACCGGCGTCACTGGCGCACCGGCGGATGATAGCCGTGGTGCATCTGGCCGATTCAATCGCACGTCGGGAGGGTTTCGGATTCTCCGGCAACTACACGTTCTACGACACCATCGAGCGGATCTCGCAAAAAATGGACCTGTCCGAAGGCGTGCTGGAAGGGATCGTGGAAAACCTTCCCGATCGGATTTCCCGCTGGTCGGAAGTGCTCGACCTGGATCATCCCGTTGAGGAGGACCTGTCTCGCCGGACCCTTTCGCGCGCGAATGCGGAACTGGGTCGGCTGAACGAGCAGTTGCAATCGCAAGCCCTGACGCTCGGCCGGAAGGCGCAATCGTTCGATCGCTTCGCCCGATTCATCCGGGCGATACCTCCCGAGGCTACTCTTCGCGAGGTTCTCCTGGCCGTCGCCGAAACCGGTAAAGCGGGTGAGCCGGTGGTGGCCTATTGCTTCGACGAAGGCGACGTGCTGGCGGTGCTGAGGGACGCCGACGGCCAGGCTCGGTGGCGATTGCTGCGGTCCGGTAGCGGCGCCTCGCGCGGCGCGCCGGGCGATTCCACCGCCCAGACGCTCGCGACGCTCCTTGCCGATCCGGGAGACCTGAGCGACTGGGTCGATCCGTCCCGGTGCGCCCACGAGGCGCTCCAATGGCGGGGTGAGTGGATCGGCGGACTTTTACTGCCTGGGGATCGCGGCGAAAACACCGGCGAGGACCCAAGCCTGCCAACGATTCCGGAAGCGATGGCGATGATACTTTCCGACGCGGCACGGCGCGGACGGGCGATCGCGCTGAGTGAGGAACTCGCCGGCGCATCGCAGATTCTCGCCGGAGAGCAGGAGGCGATGGTCGACGCGAAGGCATTCGAGGCGATCGGCGAGTTGGCCGCCGGCGCCGGACACGAACTGAACAACCCCCTGGCTGTGATTTCCGGGCGGGCCCAGCTCATGCGCGAAAAGGCCAGGACAAAACGCGAGAGGGAGATGTGGGATCTCATCTACGAGCAGGCCCACCGTATCAGCGATATCATCACGGGGCTGATGGAATACGCCACCCCTCCACGGGCACAGCCCGAACCCATCGAGGTTGGCGGGTTCCTGAAAGACCTGGCCCGGAGTTTTTCTTCCTCGGATCATCCTCAAGCGGCGTCCGCTAAGGTCGATATAACAGTAGACGAGGGAGTCCCGCCGGTTCAGGCAGACCGCGGACAACTCCACGCCGCGATGTACGAGCTGGTTTGCAACGCCGCTGCTGCCTCTGGAAATAATGCTTACATTCGGCTTACAGGGGTATTGGATGAATTTCACCGGCAGGTGCTCCTGTCGGTTCAAGACCGCGGCTGCGGAATGGACGAAGAGACGCTCGCACATGCCTGGACGCCGTTTTTTTCGTCCCAGCCGGCAGGACGCAGGAGAGGACTGGGGCTTGCGACGGCGAAACGATATGTCGAAAACAACGGTGGGCGAATCTGGATTCGATCCCGCCCGGGAGAAGGAACGGTAGTTTACCTTCAACTTCCCGCCGCCAAAGGCGAGGGCGTAACGGAGTAACCTTAATGTCCGACAAGATGTCTGACAAAAAATCCGCACACGTGCTGGTTGTCGATGACGAACCTTACATTCGCGAGTTGCTCTGCGACGCGCTGAACCGCACGGGTGTCAAGGTGACGGCGGCAGCCAGCGGTAAGGAGGCAGCCGATCTCGCCAGCGTGAACAAGCCCGATCTTCTGATAACCGACCTGCGCCTGGCGGACTGCGACGGAACGGAAGTGGTGGACACGCTTCGCCGCATCGCGGGAAATGATATACCCACGGTCGTTATCACCGGTCAGAGCGACTCGGAAACGCTCACCAACGCCAGCCGGTGCCGACCGATCGAGTTGATGACCAAGCCCCTGAATATCGAGCGCCTCCAGGCTACGATCCGCGAGGAGCTTGCCCGGCGCAGCGAGACCGATCGCCTTCGCAGCCACGCCAAACGCCTGCGACATGTCGCCCGCAAGATCAATCGCCAGCGCAAGAACATACACAACGAACTCAACACGCGGTGCAAAAACCTCGCCTCGGCGTACAGGACGCTGAGCGGGCAATTTGCGATACAGGAAATCGCCCTGGCGTTCCAGCGCGAGCTTCTCGCCGCACGCGAAGACGACGATGTGTTCCGATCGCTGTTCAGCCTGTTCGTGCACCAGTCCGGACCACTGTTCGGCGCGGCGATGGTCTGCGATGCCGAAGCTCAACTGAAGATCGTCGGACGATTCGGCGTTCCGAATCCCGATTCCCTGGCGTTCTGCGAGGCGATCTGCGAGCCGATCGTCAACGCAACGCTCGGAAATCCGCAGTGCCTGCTGATCGACGCCGGCGAGGAGGCGGAGGTGTTCTCGGAATCTATCCGGAAATACCTCGTCGGGCTGACAGTTCTGGGGATCCCGCTGATTCCCGCCCCGGGCGAAATGATCGGCCTGGTCGTGCTGTACCGCAAGGGCGAGCAGCCCTTCATCGACAGCGACGTCGCCCTGGCGGAAATGATCGCCACGCCGACGGCGATAGCGGTGCGGCGAAACGACTGACGCGAGAGGCCTGCAAGGAGTGCCTTGGGAAAATTCGAACTTCCCTTGGATTTCTCGCTGATGCGGGATATACTACACCTGTGATGATTACCCTGCCGTTCCTCCGGAGCGGTGGGCATATAACCCCCCGAGGGCTGCTTTGCAGCCCTCGGTTAATATTAGCTTGCAGAACCGGGGACTGGTGCATGGAACGAGTCAGCATCTTCATCGACGGGAGTAACCTGTATCATGGTCTGAAGACTTACCTCCGCCGGACCGATCTGGATTTTGCCCGCTTCATCGATTGGATGGTAAAAGATCGGAAACTCATCAGGACCTACTACTACAATGCTACGGTCTCGGCAAAGCATAATCAGCAACGGGCCAGGGACCAACAACGATTTTTTGCAGGATTACGTCGAATCCCCTGCTTTGACATCCGCCTGGGGCGGCTCGAACCGCGTGGTGAAACGTTTGTCGAAAAGGGCGTCGATGTTAACATCGCCGTGGACATGCTCTCCATGGCCATGAGGGATACTTACGATACGGCCATCCTGGTTTCAAGCGACGGTGACTTCGCAAAGGCCATCGAAGCTGTTCAGGAGACTGGAAAGCATGTCGAAGTCGCCTGCTTCCACAAGGCATATCACGTCAAGCAATCCGCCGACAGAATACTCGAACTCAACGAGAACTCGCTTAGCAAACTTTGGCGAACCATAAGCGGGGCCCCGTAAACATGCCCTGGCGGAAATGATCGCCACGCCGACGGCGATAGCAGTGCGGCGAAACGACTGACGCCGGCAGCTTGTCCATTTTTCAACCTGCACCACATTTCAGAATTTCCGCGCAGAATCCGCTTGTTACGTTAGGGGTATGTTCGTATAAATGAACGTGACAGGATGAGGCGCGTATGGATACGCAGCGGAAACTGGAGATACTGGCTGACTCTTCGCAATACGATCTTGCGTGCGCTTGCGGAACCAAAGACCAGGACCGGCGAAAACGATCGTCGGAAGGCACCTGGCTGTACCCGGTAAGCCTGCCTGGCGGGGGAAAGTCGATCCTGCTGAAAACGCTCCTGTCCAGCGTGTGCGTTAACGACTGCAAGTACTGCCCGTTCCGCAGCAACAGGGACGTCCGCCGATGCACGCTGAAAGCGGAGGAAATCGCACGCATCTTCATGGACTACGTCCGTCGCAAGGGGATATTCGGGCTGTTCCTCAGCTCCGGCGTCATCAGGAACCCGGACTTCACGATGGACCGCATGGGCGCGGTGGCCCGCATACTCCGCAAGCAATACCAATATCGTGGATATATACATTTGAAGATCATCCCCGGCGCCTCGGACGCCGCCATCGAGGAGATTATCTCGCTTGCGAGCGCCGTCTCCCTGAACGTGGAAACGCCGCGCCGATCGGCGATGAAACAGCTTTCG
The DNA here is from genome assembly GCA_024275995.1 of Planctomycetota bacterium. Classification (GTDB taxonomy): domain Bacteria; phylum Planctomycetota; class Phycisphaerae; order SM23-33; family SM23-33; genus JAJRYB01. The sequence continues at coordinate 22,175 of JAJRYB010000054.1, forward strand.
GACCAAAAGGACTACGACAGGGACATCGTAAGGTCGGTCAAGAAAATCAGCGAGCTGACGGCGCCGGGCAGCGCGTATTCCAGAGTGAGCCAGACTACGCAATTCATCGTCGGCGCCGCGGACGAGAGAGATTCGGAAATCGTCCGGGCGACCTTCGGGCTTTACCGCAGGTGGCGATTAAACCGGGTCTATTTCAGCGCCTACCAGCGTGGCCTGGGCGATTCGTCGCTGCCGGGCGAGCGGCACCCTGTTGGCGATCCGGGCAACCTGCTTACGCGGGAACATCGGTTGTACCAGGCGGACTGGCTGATGCGCAAGTACGGCTTCGCCGACGATGAGATACCGTTCGAGGCGGACGGGAATCTTTCGCTTCAAGTCGATCCCAAGGAAGCCTGGGCGCGCCGGCATCCGGAAGTCTTTCCGATGGACGTCAACCGGGCGGGGAAATTCGAACTGCTTCGCGTTCCGGGGCTGGGGACGGTCTCGGTGGGGCGTATCATGAAGATGCGCACCGGCGGAGGAAAAGTCCGCTCGATCCGCCAGTTGGGCAGATACGGAAAACGCCTCGAAAAGGCCGCGGGCTATCTGAAATTCGGATACTGAAAACCTGTCGCCTGAATTTAGATTTTCTTGCTTTTGACAGTAGATTCGTCATTGGCCATTTGTTCTTGAATTAAAAGGCATACGTGCCTAGATTGGACAAGCATGATCCAGGCGGCTACATCCATACCTTCACTTGACCGCATTGTGAATGTTTCTTCCGTCCCGCAACGAAGTCCATTTCGCTATCCGGGCGGAAAGACCTGGCTTGTCCCCCTGGTTCGCAAGTGGCTTGGCTCTCTCGAAACTGGGGCGGCAAGACTTGTCGAACCGTTTGCCGGGGGTGGAATTGTGGGGCTGACCGCAGCATTTGAGGGTCTTGCGAAACAAGTGGTCATGGTGGAACTTGACGCCGATGTCGGCAGCGTCTGGCAAACGGTACTTAACGGTGGCGGTGAATCGCTCGCACGAAGAATCATGGAGTTTCATTGCGACCTGGCAACAGTGAAACGCACGCTGGCCACTTGCCCCGTTAAGCTGCCCGACATTGCATTTCGAACCCTGTTAAGGAATCGCGTTCAGCATGGGGGAATACTCGCACATGGCGCCAGCCTGATGAAAAACGGTGAAAATGGGAAGGGGATCACCTCCAGATGGTACCCGGAAACGCTGGCTAGGAGAATCAGGGACATCGCCGGAATCAAGGAGCGGATTTCCTTTATTCAGGGGGATGGCATCAGTTACCTCCAGAAAACTAGGCGCAGCCGAAGAACCGTCTATTTTGTGGATCCGCCATACACAATCGCGGGACGTCGCCTTTACACGCATGCGAAGATTGACCACGAAAAACTGTTCCGCATTCTAAGTAGAACAAAAGGCGATTTCCTGATGACGTATGACGATGCCGCGGAAATCAGATCACTCGCCGAACAGCATGGGTTCGCGATGTTTCGGGTTTCGATGCAAGGGCGGCTCAATACGAAGAAGAAAGAACTCCTTATTGGAAAGAACCTGGACTGGGTCAGAGAGGCAAGCCCCGTTTTTCCAACATCCTCCTGATTCTGTCTTCAAAAGTATCCAAAGACACGGGGCGCCCGCCAGTTAATCCCTCCACAGCTCTTTCCAAGGTCGTAAGCTGGACGAAACCCCTTTCAAGCCTGAAACGATTATCCGTTCCGGTGTACTTCACTACAAACCAAGCTATGTCGCAATTTGAAACGTCGGCAACTTCATCCATTTCGCCAAGGGATGAGAAGAAGGCCTCGTCCACGACCACGGCCATCTTTTTGCCCCACCGACGGAGAGGAGGAATTTTGATCTGTAATTGCGGCATAAGGCGCTTCGGCCCGCTACTGCGATAGTCGGGCCTCCTGCGTCCTCGAGGAAAAGGAATCCTCGAATCCGATGGCTCAAGAAGGGCGCGGAACTCCTCGACCATCCCATCCCCAGAGAAGTAGACCGCCTGCTTTTCCAACGCACACCAATCTAAATTTGCCAAGTCGGAATGAACGAGGACATTGTCGATTCGTCCCACATCCTCGCGGGAGCGATTATTAACACCATCCCTCACGACCCCCTCAAGAAAGCCTATTTCTCCCAGAATAACCGGAATTGGGGAACCCAGAAGGATCTCCGCGACCCACTTATAAACTTCCTGATCTTGCTCAAATCTGTTGGGACACGTGGTCCGGATATTTCCGGCCTCGCCGGGAGAAACGATAACCTCGCCGGTTGCAGTGTCACGTGTGTACTGCCGAAGAGAACAAACCCCGCCGCGTTTGTTGCACGGAATATCCTCACCCGCCGAAGTCCGGAAGGGACAAGTCTTTGAATATTTTGATCGGGAAGTTACTTTCTCAGCAACTTCAATACGCATCTCAGGCGACATGTTAACGAAAGACTCGCCAAACCACTCTCCGATACCAAATCTCGATTCCATGTCATGTCCTACCATCGTTCTCAATACCGGTAATGGTCCGGCTTGTAGGGTCCGTCCACCGGAACGCCGATGTAATCCGCCTGCTCCTGCGAAAGCTTCGTAAGCTTCACGCCGATCTTCGCCAGATGCAGCCGGGCTACTTCCTCATCCAGCTTCTTGCCCAGGCGATACACGCCGATCTTCCGCGGGTTGGTCCACAGGTCGATCTGCGCGAGCGTCTGGTTGGTGAAGGAGTTGCTCATCACGAAACTCGGATGCCCCGTCGCGCAGCCCAGGTTCACCAGTCGCCCCTCTGCCAGCAGGTATATGCTGTGCCCGTCGGGGAACGTGAAGCGGTCCGTTCCCGGCTTGATCGTAGTCCGCACGATGCCGGGGAAGTTCATTAACTGGTCGACCTGGATCTCGTTATCGAAGTGCCCGATGTTGCAGACGATCGCCTGGTCCTTCATCTTCGACATGTGTTCTGCCGTGATGATGTCCTTGTTTCCGGTGGTGGTCACGTAAATATCGCCGTAGGCAAGCGCGTCGGCGACGGTAGTCACCTTGTATCCCGCCATCGCCGCCTGGAGCGCGCAGATCGGGTCAATCTCCGTAACCCACACCTGCGCCCGCTCGTTACTGAGCGCCTCGGCGGAGCCTTTACCCACGTCGCCGTACCCGCACACGACGGCTACCTTCCCGGCGATCATGACATCCGTCGCGCGTTTGATCCCGTCCGTCAGCGAGTGCCTGCACCCATAGGTATTGTCGAACTTGCTCTTGGTCACCGAGTCATTGACATTTATCGCCGGGACGAGCAGCTCGTCTTTTTCGAGCATCTGGTACAGCCGGTGGACCCCCGTCGTCGTCTCCTCGGAGACGCCCTTCCAGTCGGGAACGAGCCGGTGCCAGAACTGCCCGTCCTCCTTCTGAATGTCCTTGAGCGTCTGGTTGATGATCGCAAGCTCGTGGTTGTCCGTCGGCTCGTCGAGGATGCCGGGATTATCCTCCGCCGCGTAGCCGCGGTGTATTATCAGGGTGGCGTCGCCACCGTCGTCGACGATCAGGTTCGGGCCTTTACCGTCGGGCCAGGTGAGCGCCTGCTTGGTGAACTTCCAGTATTCTTCGAGACTCTCGCCCTTGTGCGCAAAGACCGGAACCCCTGCCGCTGCAATCGCCGCGGCGGCGTGGTCCTGCGTGCTGAAGATGTTACAGCTCGCCCATCGGACGTCCGCGCCCAGCTCGACGAGCGTCTCGATAAGCACGGCCGTCTGTATCGTCATGTGCAGGCTGCCCATTATCCGGGCGCCGGCAAGGGGCTTGTCCCTGCCGTACTTTTCGCGGGTCGCCATCAGGCCGGGCATCTCGTGCTCGGCGACCTGCATTTCCCGCCGACCGAACTCGGCGAGCGATATATCTTTAATCGCATAGTCCACGACGGTTTCCGGGTGCTCTGCATTATCGATCTTCGTCATGCTGCAAGTTTCTCCTGGTTGGTATCCCTGCGGTTGGGCGAATCGTCGCGGTATTATAACGATCCTGCGCACAAAAACACACCGTTGCGCAAATCCACATCACTCCGCAAGTCCCCGGCGGGATTGACTCTCCGCAACTTCGAGGGTAGTGTTATGGTAACGTAAGGACCTACGAAATGCCCAAACTGTACGCGATTCTGCTTGTAGCGGCGGTGACGATTCTGCCCGGCTGCCCCCGTGGCGGCACCTGGCCGGGGGAACCCGGCCCGGTGAAGATGGGTACCCCCGCCAAGCCGGTGGAAGCAAAAGTGACGCCGGCGAGTACGCAACCGGTACGGCGCGAGGTCCTGGCGCTGATCGACGGCAAGCCGATCTACATGGATCGCCTGTACAAAATTCTCCTGAACGCATACGGAATGCCGATCGCCCGTCAGCTTATCAGCACCGAGCTGGTCCTCCAGGAGGCGCGCAGGAGGAACATCACCATTACCCGGGACGACGTGCTGCGCGAAAACGATCTCGCGCTGAAGGAAGCTTTCGGGACGGTGCCCGCCGCCGATCAACGGGAGCGACTGCTCAAACAGTTTCTCGACAGGTTTCAAGTCTCTCCCGAACGGTGGGATATGACGATGCGGCGCAACGCGTACCTGGCGAAGATGGCCGGGCAGAAGGTGCAGGTCTCCGATCAGGAACTTGCCGACGAGTTCGGCCGGAGATATGGCCGCGGCGTAGTGGTGCGCCACATCCAGACGGCATCTCTTGAAGCGGCCCAGCGCGTGCGCCGCGAAGCCGCCCTCCCGGGCGCTGATTTCGCCAAGCTGGCGTATAAACATTCGATCAACGCTTCCGGCAAGCGGGGGGGGCTGCTTCCGGCGATCACCGAGCAGACGACCGACGTTGCACCGGGATTGAAACGCACGGCCCTGACGATGAAAACGCCCGGCGAACTGTCCGAGCCGATCATGGCGGGAACGACTTTTCATATCCTTCGCCTGGAGAAGGTGATTCCACCCAAGGGCATTCGCCTGGTGGACGTGAAGGACAAGCTGCTCGCCTCCATACGCGAGCGAAAAGTGCTTCTGCTCAAGCAGCAGATTCTGAGCAACGTGTTCCGCGACGCGAAGATCGAGTTCGTCAATCCGATCCTCAAAGCCCGGGAGCAGGAGGATTCACAGCCATGAGCGACCAATGGAACATAGACGTTTCGCAGCGCATTCGCCGCCTGCCGCCCTACCTCTTTGCGCGCCTCAACAAGCTCAAGTACGACAAGCGCAGGCAGAACGTGGACATTATCGACCTGGGCATGGGCAATCCGCTCGATCCTGCGCCCGATATCGTCATCGAGAAACTCTGCGAGGCCGCCCACGATCCGAGGAACCACCGATACAGCGTCTCCAGCGGGCTGTTCAACCTGAGACGCGACGTGTCGCAGCTATACGAACGCCTCTACAACGTTTCGCTGGACCCGGAGACGGAGGTCATCGCGACGATAGGCTCCAAGGAGGGCTTCTCGCACATGTGCCTGGCGTTGATGGGTCCGGGCGACACTGCCGTGGTTGGCGATCCGTATTTTCCAATCCACGTATACAGCGTGGCGCTTGCCGGAGCGAACGTCATCAACGTTACGCTCGGAAACGACGAGGCGTTCCTGGAGCGCGTCTCGCACGTAGTGGAGCACCTGTACCCCAAGCCAAAGCTGTTGATACTGAACTACCCGCACAATCCGACGGCGATGACCGTTGACGGTGTGAGTTTTTTCGAGGAAGTCGTGGACCTGGCGCGTCGCGAGGGAATCCTGGTAATCCATGATTTTGCCTACGGGCGGACATGTTTCGACGGATACGGGGCCCCGTCGTTCCTCCAGGCGCGCGGGGCGAAGGACGTCGGTGTGGAATTCATCACGATGTCCAAGCCCTACAATATGGCCGGGTGGCGGCTGGGCTTCTGCCTGGGTAACCGCGAGATGATCCGCGCCCTGGCGACGATAAAGGGCTACTACGATTACGGCATTTTTTCGCCGATCCAGATCGCCGGGATAATCGCCATGCGCCATTGCGAACCGGACGTCGCACGCCAGGCGGAGCTTTACGCGTCCCGGCGCGACGTGGTGGTCGACGCCCTCCGCAGGATGGACTGGCAGGTCGAAAGCCCGCGCGGGAGCATGTTCGTCTGGGCGAAGGTCGCCCAGAAGCATCTTGCCGGAGAGGGTACGATCGACTTGAGCCTGCGCCTGCTGGACGAGGCGGAAGTTGTGGTCGCCCCGGGCAGGGCGTTCGGCGAAAACGGGGAGGGGTTCGTGCGCGTCGCCCTTGTGGAGAACGAACAGCGCCTGCGCCAGGCGGTCCGACAGATGGACCGGGCACTGAACAAGGGCATCAAGGCGCCGTCGGCGAAGAAGGCGAAGTCCAAAGGTACGCAACGTCCGTCGTAACACCGTGAAGCGGCGTTATTCTTCGATGGAACGCCGGGTGGGTTTGGGATACGATTCCCGGCATGCTTTTCCGCAGATACGGCACTTTTACGGGTGGGATCGATCTACCCGACGAGAAGCACTCGACGCTGGATGCGCCCATCGGCGCCTGGAAGCGCCCTGAGAAGCTTTTGCTTCCGCTTGCGCCGTGCAGGGGCGCGTCGGCGCGCCCGATAGTCCAGCCGGGCGAGAACGTCACCACCGGCGAGCGGATCGCCATCGGCGGTAACGGTGCGGTGGACATATTCGCCCCGCTGGCGGGGCGCGTCGCGAAACTTACGACCGCGCCGATCGTGAGGCGCAGAGCAATGGCGATGGTCCCCGCGATAGAGCTGAGAGACCTCTCGCGACCCACCGGTATTTGCGCGCTGTCGGAAGTGTTCGACTGGAAAAACGCCTCCGCCGAAGCGCTGCGGGCACGAATCGCCGAAGGCGGCCTGACGACGCACCGCAGCGATCCCATCTCGCTGGCCAGGTGGATCGAACGCGCCGTCGCGAAGAAATGCGACGTATTGATCGCCAACGTCATGGAGGGAGAGCCTTTCGTCACCTCGGCACATCGCCTGTTGGTCGAGCACGGCGCGGATGTCATTCGCGGCCTGGCGATTCTGGGCAGGTGCATGGGAGCGGTAAGGACGATCCTCGTGGTCGATCAGCGCCGCACGGACGATTATCGTGAACTGGTAGCTCCGGCGCGGACGTACTCGATAGTGCGCATCGCGCTGGAGCCGAAATATCCTCTCGGTGCGGACAATATCCTGCTCAAGGTGCTTCGGAGGCGCGAAGTTCCACCGGGTTCAAGCCCGATGGACGTTGGAACCGCCGTTATCGACGCGGCTACGTGTTTCGCGACGTATAGACAGGTCGCCTGCGGCGCCCCGCAGAGTTCTCGCGTGGTAACGGTATCCGGCGATCGCGTCGAGAAAAGCGGAAACTTCTGGGTTCCATTCGGAATCGCGTGCGAATCCCTTGTCGGGCGCGCCGAACCGCCGGTAATTCACGGCGGCCCGATGACCGGTGTGCGCACCGGTGGAGATCTGCCCACGGGACCGTCCACCGACGCGGTGCTGGCGATAAACGCCGCAGCGCCGGCTGCTCCGACGCCGTGCATTCGCTGCAGCTGGTGCACCGATCATTGCCCGGCGCGTCTGAACGTAGCGGCGCTGAACGACATGTTCGAGCTGGCCGAGATAGATCGCGCCCGTCGCGCCGGCGTGTTGGCGTGTGTGGATTGCGGCGTGTGCAGCTACGTGTGCCCGGCGCGCCTGCCGCTGAGCCAACGCGTCCGGCAGCTCAAGCGGGCAATATACGAGCGGAGGGAGGCGGCGCCGCTCTTCTCGGAAAAATAACCGGCGAACTATCGAATATGAACGAACCGGAATCGACAACCTCGAGCGCGTCGGAAATCCCCGACGAAAATCGGCCACCGATCGTCGCGGCGCAATCGCCGTTTCTCCGCGCGCCGGAAGGCGCACGCACGATTTTCCTGGTAACGTTCGCAGCCGCGTGCGGACCGCTTGCGGCGGGCCTGTTCCTGTTCGGGTGGCGAGCGGCGTCGGTAGCGGCGCTGTCGATTTTCGGCTGTGCCGTCATCGAGCGGATTTACTACGGCGTGACTCGCGTTCCGGCGCTTCTGGGACGGTCACACGCCTGGCTGACGGGACTGCTGTTGGCGCTTACGCTCCCGGCGTTCGTCGATTGGTACATCCCGCTGATCGCCGCGGCGTTCGCCATCATCGTCGGAAAGGCGATTTTCGGGGGCGTCGGACATTTCCTGTGGCAGCCCGCACTTGTCGGACGCCTTGCCGTCACCGTTCTTTTCCCTGCGGAACTTTCCATTCCGTTCGCACAGTTCCCCAGCGATTGGCCCATCCTCGCGTCCAACCGCGTGCTTCGCGTCGAGGCGGACGTGCGCAATGCCGGTCGCGTCGAGAACTATCGCCGATGGCGTCGCGCTCGCGCCGCGGAAGGTTACGACGCGATTCTCATCACGCGCCCGACGCTGCTCCTGGCCCGCCTTACCCGGGGAGAAGGACCATACTACGGCGCGCTGGCGTTCGTCGATCTGGACGCCGCGCAGACCAAGGGCGACCTGCGTCTGCCGGACGAATACGCCGAGGACCTTTCCACCCTTCCGGAGGCGCCCCTGCCCGAAGCGCCGGAAGCGATTACGCCGCCGGCCACCGGACCGCCGCGCCCGCGACCTGCGGCGCTGCTGCAACTACCACCACTGAACGACATGCTTTACGGAGCGCGACCGGGCGGAATCGGAGAAACGTCTATCGTCATTATCGTGGTGGCGGGCCTGTACCTGGTGTATCGCAACTACGTCAAGGCGCAGCTTCCGCTGGCGTTTATCGCATCGGCGTGGTGCGTCGTGGCGATAGCTCCGATCTACCTGGAAGGACCGGCAGGAACGATCCGCGAGCTCTGGCTACCACTCCTGACGAGCGAAGGACTGGACGTGGGGTTCACCTACGTAAACTACCAGCTATTCAGTTGCGAACTGTTCCTTGCGGCGTTTTTCCTGTCTACGGAAATGACCTCCCGCCCGGTAACCACGGGTGGGCAGGTGATTTTCGGTATCGGCTGCGGCGCAGGGGCCATGCTCCTCAAACTGTACATGGACGTTCCGATTCCCTGTTACATGGCCGTGCTCGCGATGAACACGCTTACCCCGACGATCGAAGCGTTGTGGCGGCCTCGCGTGCTCGGACAGGGATTCTGGTCACGATGGTTCGCCCGATGACGCCTTTTCCTTCCGACGGCCAAGGCGATCGACAATCGCAAGCCAGCCGAAGGCGGCGGCGATATTCAGCAGCCCCGTGACGGGCACGCGGAAGCGCGGCGTGCTAGCGGTACCGCCCGCAAACGCCGAGACAAGGACGAGCAGAAAGAAAAACCGGCACGTCGCTGACATCCGCAGCCGGAGCTTTTTCAGAACGCCGATCAGAACGCCGAAGTAAATCGCCAGCAGGATGAGCACCATAGGCACGGCCGCGATCATCGCTGCGATATCACCGTCGAAGTAATGTTTCGCAGCCGACCGGATTCCGCGCGTCCGCAGCACGTCAAGCGTACCGGCCTGCCCTTTGGTCATACCGGCGATTTCGAGAACGTCGGTAGCGCCGGGTAGCCAGAATCCGGCGCACCCTTTCAGATGGATCCGCGCGAACGTCCACGGATACTTGCCGATTACCTGCAAGGCCGCATCGGCTCGAAGACGGGCGCGATCGCCGGGGGTTGATCGGTCAGTGGGCGACCGGCTCTTTTTCAGAAGTTTCGCGCGTGCATCTTCCATACTTATCCCCTCTGCCTGCGCCAGCGTTTGCGGCGCACTGTAAGCGTACATGCTGTCGGTGGCGAAGCTGGAAAAGCCCCAATACCCCCCGGCCGCCTGGTTCCGCAGCACCCACGGCGCGATGCACGCCAGCACCACCCCGGTAAAGACTCCGGTATTCCACAGGCGTTGCGGGCGCGTCAGAAGCACGAGTGCGAACACCCCCGCCATCGCCAGACCGACCGGGCGAAAGTAACAGGCAGCCGACAGCAATATCGCCGAAGCTACCAGCGCTCGAAAACTGCCTTTCTTGATATGCCTCACAAGCAGCAGTACCGATAGCATGAAAAGGAACGCGTAGACACTGTCGGACAGCACCCGGCAGCTCGCAGCCACGACGAGTGGTGTTATCGCCTGGAAGGTAGCCGCGATAATCGCCGCCCGACGCGATACAACCATCGCAGCCAGCTTCCAAACCAGTGCGACCAGTGCAACGTCCAGCAGGATCTGCACGAAGAAAAGTAATCCCCTCTCGGCACAGGCGGCAATCAGGAGCGGATAGCCGGGCGTGCGGAAGATTTCCGGCGAGTGTCGCGGACCAAATGTACCGTCGGCGCGCAGGTCGTCGGCAAGAGCGGCGTAATCGCGGGAATCCGGCGTAAGCAGGCCGGGTGAATCCCAACCCGCGTAAAGCAACCCTGCGCGGGTCGCCACTGCCAGAAGCAACACGATCAACAATGCCCGGCATTTCATAGGGGTATCCTATGGCGACGGGAAGCCTGTTACAATGTCCCCGTGAGCACAACACTTATCGTCAACGAAATATTCCGATCCGTCCAGGGCGAGGGAACCCGCGCCGGAAGTATCTGCGCGTTTGTGCGTCTGACGGGGTGCAACCTGCGATGCAACTGGTGCGATACGCGCTACGCCTGGGACGACGGCAGGCCGATGGAAATCGCCGACGTGCTCGCCCGCCTCGCCGAGCTGCACTGCCCGCTCGTGGAGGTAACGGGCGGCGAGCCACTTCTCCAATCCGGCGCGACGGAGCTGCTCGAACGCCTGTGTGACGAAAATTACGAAGTGCTCCTGGAGACAAACGGATCGTATAACATTTCCTCGGTGGATTCGCGCGTCGTGCGAATCGTGGACTTCAAGTGCCCCTCCAGCGGACATGTGAGCGCCAACAAGTGGATAAATGTCGAGTACCTGACGGGCCGCGACGAGGTGAAATTCGTAATCGCGGATCGCGATGATTTCGATTTCGCCGTGGAAGCTCTCCGGGAGCACGACCTTTCGGGAATATGCACGGTGATCTTCTCGCCTCTCTGGAACGCAATGGACACGGCGGTACTGGCAGGCTGGCTGATCGAAGAAGGATTGGACGTGCGGCTGGGATTGCAATTGCATAAAATCATCTGGCCGGATGAAGAACGCGGAGTTTAACCCGCGTTTTCACCACAAAGAGCACAAAGATCACGAAGAGAAAAAACATTATATCAAATGGAAATCATCTTCCGATTCCCGAAGATTTAGACCGTGCGTCGAACGAGGTTATCGGCGCAGCGATTGAGGTTCACCGCCATCTTGGTCCGGGTTTTTTGGAGAGCATCTACGAAACTGCGCTCGTGTACGAGTTGCAACTGAGAGGGCTGGAGGTGGCGCAACAGGTGGCGATCTCCACGGCATACAAGGATATCGATATCGGAGGACAACGCGTCGACCTGCTGGTTCAGCCGGGGTTGGTGGTCGAATTGAAAGCAGTGGACACATTGTTACCCATCCACGAAGCGCAACTTCTGAGCTACCTGAAGGCAGGGCGATTTCGCTTGGGTCTCCTGATCAACTTCCATGTGGAACAATTAAAACAGGGCATAAGACGCATGGTTTATTAAACCTTTGTGTTCTTCGTGTCCTTTGTGGTTAAGGTTGAGGTTGAGGCACAGAAAATGAAAGCAGAATTGGTAAAGACATTTCGATTCGAGGCGGCACACTCGCTGCCCCGCGTTCCGGAAGGGCACAAGTGCCACCGGGTGCACGGGCACAATTATCGTATCGACATTCACATCGCCGGCGAGGTGGACGCCGAGGCCGGCTGGGTGATGGACTTCGGCGAGCTGAACCGCATCGTCGAGCCTCTCCTCGACGAGCTGGACCACCGTTATCTCAACGATATCGAAGGCCTGGAAAACGCCACCAGCGAGCTGCTCGCAAAATGGCTGTGGGATCGCATCTCGCCGAAGCTCCCTCAGTTGTCCGCGATCGGCGTGTGGGAATCCGACACGTCGCGATGCGTCTATCGCGGGCAGTAAAGAAGCCTCTACTTCGCGCCGCAGCAGCGCTTGTACTTCTTCCCGGAACCGCACGGACACGGGTCGTTGCGCCCGGGCGTTTTTTTCGGCAGCGGACCGGCGGCTCCGGGTGGCGGACCCGCTTCGAACCGCTCCCTCCGCTTCGCGCCGGTGGCGCCGTTCTCCAAAGGCGCCTTGGGCGGAGGAGTTTCGTTGCGCTTGAAATATTCCGCCATTCGGCGAAGCTCCCCCAGCGCCTCGCGGAAGAACATCTTGTAACCCTCGCAGAACCAGTTCACCCGCGACGGGTCGGTGCCGATCGGCACGTGATGCTTGGGACAGCCCGCATTGCACAACGAGAGGAACTCGCAATCGCGGCAGGTATCCGGCAGGAGAGTTTTCATTTCGGCGAACTCGTCCAGTTTTTTCGATCGGACAAGCTGCGACAGCGGCGTTTCGTGAATGTTGCCGATCAGCCACGGCCTGTAGACGAAGTGATCGCACGCGTACAGGTCGCCGTTGAATTCCAGCACGTGCGCGTTGGCGCATCGCCCGGAATGGCAGCACATGGACGCCTTCTGAAATATCAACGTGTGCAATACGTTGTCGATGAACCGCTCGGAAACCTTGCCTATGTCCCGGCTCGCCCACTGCTCGAAGACGTCCAGGCAGAAATTTCCGAACTGCCCGGCCGTGCACGAATAGTCCGTAACCTCGCCGGACGGCGTGCGTTCGAGAATCGGAATAAACTGGAGGTAATTCACCCCGCGATTGACGAAGTAGCGGTAGATATCCCCGGCGTGCGGCGCGTTGACGCTGTTAAGCGTAACCAGCACGTTGAACTCGACGCCGTGTTTCTTGAGCAGTTCCAGCCCCGCCCACGCGCGATGGAAGCTCGGTCCACCGGCCTTGTCCACGCGAAACGCGTCGTGCCACTGGGCAGGCCCGTCCAGGCTCAGACCGATGAGGAATTTCTCCGCGGCGAAAAACTCGCACCACTGGTCGTCCAGCAGCGTACCGTTGGTCTGGAGGGCGTTGGCTACGTCCTGCCCGTCGCGCAGAGACTCTTTCTGCAATCGGACCGCTTTTCGGAAAAAGTCCTTCCCCGCCAGCAGCGGCTCTCCCCCCTGCCAGCCGAACTCGACGTGAACCTCCATCGCCTCCATGTACTGCCGAGTGTACGCCCCGAGCGTCTCGTCGCTCATCATGAAACCGCTCTCTTGGGAGACTTCGGGGTACAATTCCCGCGGCTTCATGGTGTAGTAGCAGTACCGGCAATCGAGGTTGCACACGCCGCAGACGGGCTTAGCCATGATATTGAAGGGGCGGACCGGTTCGCTCATGAACGGCTCTCTCGCACGGGGTGATACAGCAGGATAGCAGATAGGCTGCCTTCGAAGCAATACGTACCGTCGAAGGAACGGCGCGTCAGGTTTTTTTTCGTCCGGCCAGGACGCCGGCCAGCGAAACGATCCCCCGGATCAGCAGGGAAAGGACCAGCAGGAACAGCAGGCTCGTCCAGATATATGTAAGGAGCGGCCAGAGTTTCTGGAGCAGGTCGGTGAACTTCGTACTGATCGCGCCGATAAGCGCGATAACGCCGGCGACGACGACCACTGCCGCCAGCGTCGCTCGCAGGTCGCGCCGGATCGGCGCCAGGCGAACCGCAAAGCAGGTCGACAGGTAGACGAACAGCGCCACCCGCCAGTCCAACCATTCGATATCGCCGCAGGTTTCGCCCATGCGTTTGAGCAGGCGGACCTGTCCGGCGATTTGGGTCCAGAACGCGTTCCACCCTCCGGGCAGTTCTCGAGGCAGTGACGCCCTGGAGAGCAGCCCTCCGGAGGTAATGAACTCGCGGATCACCGGCTCGCCCAGCAGCGAGTGGACCGCGATAATCGCCCCGCCGCACGCCACCACCGCCAGCAGCGACGCGACGATCGGACCGATGACCTTGAGTTTTTGCGTTGCCTCCGTCGTTGGTTCGCCGTCGTCGCTCTTGCGCCGGGCGTCGGTGGAACCGAGCAGTTTTGCCCGACGGATTTCCCCGCCGGTAATAAGACAGCCGAAAATGTACGCCATCTCCGAGACCACCGTCCCGGGAAGCAGCGCCCAGTGTACCCACGACGGGCGCGCCATGGACGTCCAGACACGGCAGAGGCCGATGCCCAGAAACAGGATACCGAACAGCCAGATTGTAAATGCGGCGTAGATCATCCGTCATCCATGAGAAGCCCCGGCACAGAGAGCGTTTCAACACATATCGTCCGAAGAGCCGTTTCGTCTGGAGGACAAAGGAGACGCCGGGCAGCAGTGTTCGCGGCGAATGCAATTTTTTGTGTATGAAGTGGTTGCGTGCCGCAAACGCCTGTTTTGCGCGCCCGAAAAGTCCAGTGGACTCCCGAAACGAGATAGAAAATATTTTTTTATATCCCCCGGCAGTGCCGGGGGCTTACGAGGATCGCATTTCCAAAAGTTCCCGGTTTGGGTAGCTAAAACAGGGGTATTCGCCCAAGTATGGAGGGCTCGCATTACGCGCGCTGAAGTTGCTTGACAATTAAAGAACGAAAAACCGACACAGAGGAACAGAGGGAAATGAGGTTTAAAAACAAAGCAAAGCGTTTTTTAATTTCTCTGAACTTCTGTATCTCTGTGTGCAATAAGACGTTACGTATTTTCGCCCCTCAAAAAACCCTTTCCAGCCTGTTCCAGGTTGTCCCCGGATTTGCGGAGCTGTGCGGAGTTGTACGAAGTGGTACGAAACGGTACGCTTTGGTACGTTCTCCTGCGCAAGGGTTCGCCGTAGAGCGCAGTGTCTTATTCGCCTTTTTTTCCCATTTTCCGCGTGGCGCGTTTGGCGGCTGGGTTTTCGGAAATTTCCGTAACCTTGCCTCTGCCGGCGAGTGTCTCGGCGATGCGATGCCTCGAGTGCTTCACGTATTCCGGCGAGATGTCGATTCCGAAGTACCGGCGTCCCAATCTCGCCGCCACAACGCACGTCGTGCCCGACCCGCTGAACGGGTCCACCACCAGGTCGCCGGGATTACTGGACACCTTGACGATCCGCTCCAGCAGCTTCTCGGGCATCTGGCAGGGATGCCACCCCACCCGCTCGTTGAACGTGCCGCAGACGCGGGAGAAACTCCACACGTCGTCGGGGACCTTTCCCCTGGGGTTGGCTCGCTTGTCGGCGTAGGTCGTCTGGCGGGCGGATGGAATGCGCACGGAAAGGTCGTTGAAAGTGAAATCTTTCGGGCTTTTGGTCCAGTAGAACAGGTGCGTGTGGGAGCGGGCGAACTTCTTCTTCGTGTTCTGTCCGAACGTGTAATGCCAGATAATCCAGTTTCGCAGGTTCAGGCCAAGCTTTCTGCCGATAAGGCGGATCTCGGCTGCGTAATCGTCTCCGATGGCTATCCAGAAACTACCCGTGGGTTTGAGAGCCTGTGTGCAAGCGGCCATCCACTTCTCGGTCCACGCGTAGTAGTCTTCGTACTTTCTGCGGTCCTCGTAGAGGTCGTACTTGTATCCGATGTTGAACGGCGGGTCGGCGAAGATGAGGTCCGCCTGTGGCAGCAATTGCCCGCTCAATATCTTTACGCAGTCTCCGGCGAGAATAGTGTCTGGTTCGATCATGGATTGTTGTTTACGTCAATTGCGCCCCTGGCGCAATTATTTTTCGCCGGTGGGCGTTGTAGCTGCGGGAGTGGTCGCCGGCTGCGTCGCCGGTCCGCTCGCCGGCTCCAGGAAGGTGAAAGAACCTGCTATCTTCTCGAAGATTTTCCGGTAAGCCTTGACCCGACCCTTTACGCCCTCGCCTACCAGCAGCAGAGAGAAGCTCCTTGGCGGCGAAGAACCTTTGCGGATACACACGGTGCGTTCCATGATTATGCCGGAAACGACAGGCCCTTTTTCCTTTCGGGGCGTTTGCTCGATCACGAGCTGGTAGCCCTTCACGCCTCCCAGTTGCATCGGACCTTCGGAGAGGA
>JAJRYB010000055.1 GCA_024275995.1 Planctomycetota bacterium
AAAGCCGCATGCCGTCGCTTCGGAAGTCAACGCCGAGGCGTTCTTCGAGCATTACTTCGCCGTGGTGAAGTAGTTTCCCTCTCATATCGAAAGCAAGGTGTAAAACTTAGCCTGCGTAATCCGTGTAACCTGTCCGACGTAGCCCGAAGGGCGAAGTCGGATCCGCGGACTCAAGGCCGACCCTGAGATTCGCTGCGCGGCGCCTCGCAAAGCTCGGCGTCGAACCCGGAGTTGCCTTGCTGCGCAAGGCAGGGGTTCTCATTTCGCCTGGCTGTGTTAAATCCGCAATCCCTAATCCGAAATCCACAATAAAAAAGGCCGACCCTGGGATTCGAACCCAGAACCTCAGCTTTACGAAAGCTGTGCTCTACCGTTGAGCTAGGTCGGCGTGCGAAGAAGCCAGTTTATTGCCCGCGATCGATAAGGTCAATAGGCTTCGCGCGGGCGGTAGTTTCAGGCGTTCATCACTTCCGCAGCGGCGAGGAACGCTTTTTTCGCAGCCGCGATTGCCCTGTCAATATCGGCATGATCGTGTGCGGCCGAGAGGAACATCGCCTCGAACCGGCTCGGCGCGATAAACACGCCGCCGGCGAGCATCGCGTGGAAATATGCCTTGAACGCCTCCGGATCGCAGGCGGTTGCGGAGGCGTAGTCCGTCACGGGAGGCGACGCGAAAAAGCAGCTCAACATGCTCCCGACGCGATTGAAGCATACCCTGCCGGACAGGCCGGCGGCGCCGGCTGCTTCCTCCAACCCGAAGGCCAGGGTTGCGGATTTTTTCTCGATCGTCTCGTAGAAATCCTTCTCTCGAAGACGCCGCAGCGTCGCAAGCCCTGCCGCCATGGCGACGGGATTGCCCGAAAGCGTGCCCGCCTGG
Source organism: Planctomycetota bacterium (assembly GCA_024275995.1). Taxonomy (GTDB): domain Bacteria; phylum Planctomycetota; class Phycisphaerae; order SM23-33; family SM23-33; genus JAJRYB01. Next base: position 878 of record JAJRYB010000055.1, read on the forward strand.
TAGACCGGACCTTTCGGGGCAAGGTGATCCATGATTTCGCCCGGCCCGCCGAAGGCTCCTACCGGCATTCCGCCACCGATGATCTTTCCGAGCGTCGTGATATCGGCCCGGACGTCGTAAAGTTCCTGCGCCCCGCCGAAGGAAACGCGGAAGCCCGTCATTACCTCGTCGAAGATCAGCAGCGCTCCGCAATCGTCGCACAATTTCCGCAGGCCCGGAAGGTATCCATCTGCCGGGGCAATGACGCCCATGTTTCCGGCGACGGGTTCCACGAGCACCCCCGCTATCCGATCGCCGAAGGCGTCGAACGTTTCCCGTGCCCCAGGCAGGTCGTTGAAGTTCACCAGCAGCGTATCTGCCGTCGCGCCGGCAGGGATGCCGGGCGAAGAGGGCACGCCCAGAGTCGTCGCCCCGCTTCCCGCGGAAACCAGCAGCGCGTCGGCGTGACCGTGATAGCAACCGACGCATTTTACGATCTTCTCGCGCCCGGTAACGCCACGCGCCAGGCGAACGGCGGACATCACGGCCTCCGTGCCGCTGGAGACGAAGCGAATCTTCTCTATCGACGGAATCGCCTCGACGATCGCCCCGGCCAGGAGAGTCTCGACCTCGGTTGGCGCGCCGTAACTCGTCCCGCGCTCGATGGCTTCTGCGATGGCTGCGATAACCTCCGGCTGCGCGTGCCCGAGAATCGCAGGCCCGTAGCTGCCGACGTAGTCAACGTACTCGTTACCGTCGATGTCCGTAATGTGAGCGCCGGCTGCGGACGCGATGAACACCGGAGACCCGCCCACCGCGCCGAATGCACGCACCGGCGAGTTGACCCCGCCGACGAGTACGCGCTCGGCACGCTCGAAGGCGCGTCGCGAGTTTTCATGACGATCGGACAATTGCGTTTACCTCAGCTCGAATGGGGAGAGGTGAGTTCTTCGAATTTTTCTGCGAGCGCTTCGCGCCCTCCGGCAAGGAACGCCTCGTAGCTGTCATGGCTGGAAAGCTGCTTCATTATCCCGCCCCGCTCGGCGGTGTCCGCGACGCGGTTCTGCAGCGATTCCCTCAGTTGCGAAAGCGCCTCGGCGAACTCGCCGACGCGATGCGGCAGGGCGCTGGAAACGGTTTTCTTCAGATGCGAGCAAAGCGCGGGCGCCGCGCCGCCCGTGGATATGCCCACCACGACCGGTCCGTCGGAAACGATCGCCGGAACGAAAAAATCGCATTCAGCCGGTTGATCCACGCAATTGACCAGCGCCCCGGCCCGGCGGGCGTCGTCGGCGATGCGAGCGTTGAGGTCGCGGTCGGACGTGCAGGCGATAACGAGCGACGCCCCGTCCAGTTGCGACGATTCGTACGATCGACGAACCAACTCGGCGCCGGCAAGGGGCTTTTTGTCAACGAACTCGGCTACGAACGCCTCGGCGACGACCTTCACTTTCGCGCCTCCGTCCAGAAGGAAGCGCGTTTTTCTGGCGGCGACGGCGCCGCCGCCAATCACGACTGCGCGCCGCCCCGCAAGCTTCAGCATGATCGGATAAACGTTCACGCGAAGATTATTGCAGACGTTCTACGTGCGGGACAGTTAAAATAAACTCATCGCCCCGCCGTGTAGCGGGCGAACGGCGGCGCGCTCCGCGCCGTCACGGACACGGAAAGAACTGATGGGCGGATTTCCGACAAGACGACTGCGACGGCTTCGCACGAGCGGGACGCTGCGCGACATGCTCGCGAGCGTAAGGTTGTCCCGCGACGATTTCATCGCGCCGATGTTCATCCGCGAAGGTAAGGGCGTGCGGGAGGAAATCGCCTCCATGCCGGGACAATTTCGCCTCTCGACGGACACGGCCATGGAGACCCTCCGTCGATGGTCGGACAAGGGCATCCGTGCGGTGCTGCTGTTCGGAATCCCAGACGCCAGGGACGACGTCGGATCTGGCGCCTGGGACGACGGCGCCGCCGTTCAGCGTATCGCCGGGCAGATCAAGCGGGAGTTTCCCGGGGTGCTCCTCGTCACGGACGTATGCCTGTGCGAATACACCAGCCACGGGCACTGCGGCTCGTTGTGCGAAAGGCCCGACGGCTCGAAAGACGTGGACAACGACGCCACGCTCGAATCGCTCGCCAGGGTAGCTCTCTCGCACGCCGGCGCCGGGGCGGACATTGTAGCTCCCTCGGCGATGATGGACGGGCAGGTCGCCGCCATTCGCGGCGCGCTGGATGCAGGGGGCTTCCAAACGACGGGGATTCTCTCCTACGCGGTGAAATACGCCTCGAGCATGTACGGACCTTTTCGCGACGCAGCCGGGAGTAGCATGCGGTTCGGCGACCGGAGAGGCTACCAGATGGACTTGCGAGCGCCGCGCCAGGCGGCGATCGAAGCGGCTGAGGACATCAGGGAGGGCGCGGACATGATAATGGTTAAACCGGCGGCGACTTACCTGGACGTCATCGCGGAGATGCGACGGCGGTTCGACGTTCCGCTGGCGGCGTATCACGTCAGCGGCGAATACGCGATGCTGAAGGCGGCCAGCCAGGCCGGCTGGATCGACGAGCGCGCCGCGGTCATGGAAGTGACGGGCGCCATCAAACGCGCCGGGGCGGACCTGATAATCACCTACTACGCCGAACAGATCGCCGATTGGCTGAACGACTGACCAACACTTTTTACCACAAAGATCACAAAGATCACAAAACCTTTTATTTCAACAGCACTTACAACAACACGATGCTGTTAAAATAAACACCTTGCTTATTTCGATTTCTATCGAGGATCGACGTAGTGCCGGTAAGAGACTGATATGGCAACAATTAAATCTTCGTGGCCTTCGTGGCCTTCGTGGTTATGAAGTATCGGTGTTAACATGGAAAGATCCGGAATATCCGTAATCGGGGTCAGCCACCACGCTGCGCCCCTGGACGTTCGCGAAAGGCTCGCCCTCGACGAGCCCTCTTCCCGCATGGCGCTGCGCGCTTTCCACAGGGAGCCTGTCATCGAAGAGGCGATGATTCTAAGCACGTGCAACCGGACGGAAGTGTACTTTGTCCCACAGCCGGGCGAAGACGCCGAAGCATACCTGCTGGAGAGCATCGCAAGGATCAAGGGGCGCCCCGACGCGATCGACCCGTCGGGCCTGTATCGTTACGACGGCCTGGACGCGGTGAGGCACCTGTTCCGGGTAACGGCGGCGCTCGATTCGCAGATCGTCGGCGAGCACGAAATCATCGGGCAGGTTCGCCAGGCGTACCATCTCGCGGTTGACGAGCGAACCGCGGGGTTCTTCCTCAACCGCCTGCTGCACTGGGCGTTCCGCGTCGGTAAGCGGGTGCGGAGCGAGACGCACCTGGGGCGCGGATCGATAAGCATCCCGCAGGCGGCGGTGGACCTGGCCGGACAGGCCCTGGGCGATCTTGCAGGACGAGGGGCGATGCTCCTGGGCGCCGGGCGCATGGGTGAACTGTCCGCCCGGGCACTTTTGAACAAGGGCGTCGCCGAACTTATCGTCGCGAACCGCGATCCTGGCCGCGCTAAGATACTGGCGGAGAAACTGTCGGCCGGACCGGACAACACCGCGAAATCCGGCGCGAGCGATATTACCGATGAAGACGGGCGTGTGCGATGCCCGGCCGTGCTGCGCAGACGAACGGGAGGGCACAATCGCAGGGATTCCTCCCCCGCCCCGCCCGCGGCGACGAGACGCGCGATCGGGCTGGACGATATCGCCTCGACGCTGGAGGAGGTCGACCTGGTGATCTGCGCAACCGACGCCGGGAAATACGTGCTCCGCAGCGAGGAGTTGTCCGACCGAATCAACCGGCGCGAGCGGGCGCTCGTCATCGTGGACATCGCCGTACCGCGGAACGTCGACCCGCGGCTGGGCGAGCTTTCCGGGGTGCATCTGTACGACCTGGACGCGCTCGATAAGATCGTATCCGATAACATCGCCAGGCGCCGCTCCGAAAGACCGCCCGCCGAAGCGATCGTCGAGCAAGAGATGCTTTCGTTCGCCGGGTGGATGGACTCGCTCCAGGCGAGAGGGACTATCAGGCTTCTCCAACGCCGTTTCGAGAAGCTCCGCGGCGAGGAATTGGGCAAACACAGCCGGCGGTTCAGCACCGCCGAGAGGGCAAAGCTCGAACCGTTCGCGCAGGGTCTGTGCAACAAGATCCTTCACCACCCGATCGCGTTCCTGCGGAACCCGCCCGCCGGATCGACCTACAGCGACCAACTGGCGGCGGTCGATATGATACGGCGGATGTTCGACCTGGACGACCTGGAGGCAGAGGAGTGAAACCACTGGTTATCGCCACTCGCGGGTCGGAACTGGCGATCCGCCAGGCGGAACTCGTGCGGGATGCGATCGTCTCAGCCCGTCCCGGTGTGGAAGTGAGGATCAAAAAGGTCCGCACCGCCGGTGACGCGCTCGTCGATTCGCCGCGGGTATCGGCGCTCGATAAGGGTTTGTTCACCGGGGCGATTGAAGATGAATTACTGGCAGGGACCGCGGACGCGGCGGTTCACAGCCTCAAGGACCTGCCCACCGAGCTGTCGGACGGGCTTCTGATCGCGGCCGTGCCAAAGCGCGAAGACCCCGCCGACGCGCTGTTGAGCAACGGAGGCGCCTGTTTGAACGAACTTCCGAGCGGCACTGTCGTACTTACCGGTTCGCCCCGCCGGACGGCGCAGGTTCTGCACCTGCGCGGCGACCTGAAGGTCAGGGGCGTCCGCGGAAACGTACCCACGCGCGTGCGCAAGCTGCGCGACCGAGACGCCGGCGCGATGGTGCTGGCGGTTGCGGGACTGGCCCGCCTGGGGATGCTCGGCGAAATCGCCGAGCGGCTCGATCCGGCAGAGTTCATACCCGCCTGCGGACAGGGCGCACTGGCGATTGAAGCCCGCGCAGACGACACGCGCACGCTTGATATTCTCGCGGCGATGGAGCATGCGGCGACGCGACTTGCGGTGACGGCTGAGCGCGCGTTCCTTGCCGGCCTGGGCGGCGGCTGTCTTGTTCCCGCCGGCGCGTATGCACGCCGGGGCGACGACGGCCGATGCGCAATAACCGGAATGGTCGCCGACGCCGACGGCAGGAGGCTTCTTCGGTGCACGATATCGGGCGTGTTGGACGGCGAAGAATCGGCCGAAGCGCTCGGCCGATCGCTCGCTGAAGAGCTTCGCGCGCGGGGCTGCCAGGCGATCCTGGACGACCCCCGTCGAAAATCGAGGGATGAGGCGGACCGGTGAACAAGGGAACAATATATCTCGTCGGCGCCGGTCCAGGCGATCCGGAACTGATCACCGTGCGCGGAAGGCGGCTTATCGAACGGGCCGACGTCATCGTCTACGATCGGCTCGTGCCGACCCGCCTGTTGGACGCTGCGGGAAAAGACGCCGAGCTGATCTACGTGGGCAAAAGCCCGGAGAGGCACACGCTCAGCCAGGCTGAAATCAATGAGTTGCTGGTTTCGCGAGCGAGTGAAGGGGCGAAGGTAGTCCGGCTGAAGGGTGGCGATCCGTTCATATTCGGCCGGGGCGGAGAGGAAGCGCTGGCGGCGGCGGAAGCGAACGTGCCGTTCGAGGTCGTCCCCGGCGTCACGGCAGCGGTTGCCGCGGCTGCGTGCGCGGGAATACCGGTAACGCATCGAAAGATCGCCAGCGAAATAACCTTTGTCACCGGGCATGAGGACCCGGAAAAGGGCTTCTCGCAACTGGACTTCGCGTCGCTGGCTTCCCGGCGAGGGACGCTGGCGTTCTACATGGGTGTAGGCAACCTCGAAAGTATCTGCCGATCGCTGATCGAAAACGGAATGGCTGTCGATACGCCCGCAGCGGCGATTCAACAGGGCGCCACGCCATGGCAGCGCACCATTACGGGAACTCTCGAAACGCTGGCTGGGCAGGTCCGCGACGAAAAACTCCATCCGCCTGCGATCGTTATCATCGGGCGGGTGGTGTCCCTGCGGGATCGCCTGAGATGGTTCGAGGACAGACCACTGTTCGCCCGGTACGTCCTCGTCACGCGGGCCAGGTCACAGTCGGCCTCGCTGGTCGAGAGGCTCGAACGGCTGGGCGCGCGGGTCGTGCAGATGCCCGCGATACGCATAGAACCGCCGGACGATCCGGAACCTCTGACGCAGGCGGCGATACGGGCCGGGCGGTACGACTGGATCGTCTTCACGAGCGTCAACGGCGTTAACGCCTTCTTCGGAACGCTTGGCAGAACCGGCGCCGATGCGCGATCCCTGGGAAACGCGCGGGTATGCGCCATCGGTCCGGCGACGGCGGAGCGCCTCGAGCGATCCGGTATTCGCCCGGACGCCCAGCCCGCCAGGGCGCTCACGGCGGAGATCGCGGCTGCACTGGAGGCGGCGGGAATGACGTCCGGGGACAGCGTACTCTGCCCGCGGGCGGACATCGCGCCGCCCGACCTGCCCGACGCGCTGAAGGCCAAGGGCGCCGTCGTCGAGGAGGTAATCGCCTATCGAACCGTCCCGGACGGCAGCGGCGCTGCGGAGGTGCAGCGGCGAATCGAGGCGGGCGAAATAGACTGGATCACGTTCACCAGCGCATCGACCGTCCGGAACTTTTTCTCATTTGTCGATCCTGCCGTCGTCTCGCGCGCGCTGGTAAAACCGGCGAGCATCGGACCGGTAACGTCCGCGGCGCTGGGCGAGTTCGGCCTGTCTCCGGCAGTGGAGGCAAAATCGCATACCATCGGCGGGCTTCTCGACGCTATGATGAATGCTGCAGTGCGAGGTCATTAGCAAAGAAAAGCAATAATCTCCGACGGTACAGGTAATGATATTAGGTAGCGTAAAATTCGAAATCTGAATATCGAAACTCGAAACAAATACGAAATTCAAATCAGCAAAACCTGAAACAACGACGAACGAGGCGTCAGTGTTTATGTTTTGAAAATTAGGATTTTGAACATTCGATATTGTTTCGGATTTCTTATTTCATGCTTCGGTTTTTAAACAGAAAAAACACTATTTTGATGTTATTTCGCGAGGTGGTGTTAACTCGTGATAATAGCAAGGAGCGCCTCTTGATCGGCATTTCCAAATTGTATTGCGGCACGGTCGAACCGTCGGACGTGCTGCGCTACGGAGCGAAAAGCGGTGCGCTTCCGAGCGAGTTGCTCCAGTTCTCGGCCGACAAGAAACCCGTGGTCGTCTGGAACTGCACGCGGCGGTGCAATCTCCGCTGCGCCCACTGCTACTCGGCCTCGTCCGATCGGGATTATCCCGACGAGATGACGACGGATCAGGCGCGGGCGATGCTGGAGGACCTCGCGTCCTTCGGCGTTCCCGTGGTGCTGCTGTCGGGCGGCGAACCGCTGATGCGCCCGGACCTGGCGCAGCTCGCCTCCTGCGCGGTGGAATCCGGCATGAGGGCGGTGGTCTCGACCAACGGGACACGCATTACGCCGGAGAACGCAGGACAACTGCGCGAAGCGAAAATCAGCTACGTCGGTGTTTCGCTGGACGGGCTGGAGGCGACGAACGACGCCTTCCGCGGGCGAAAAGGCGCGTTCGCCGAGGCGATTACGGGAATCCGCAATTGTCGGCAGGCGGGTATAAAGGTGGGCCTGCGATTCACTATAACGCGACGCAACGCCGGCGAGCTGCCGGAAATATTCAAGCTGCTGGAAGATGAGAATATTCCGCGAGTCTGCTTCTACCACCTCGTCGGCGTGGGGCGGGGCGAAGCGATGGCGCAGGATAAGCTCGATCACGACGCGACGAGGCGCGCGGTAGACCTGATTATCGACAGCACGGCGGATATGCACAGACGTGGCCTGAGAAAGGAAGTGCTCACGGTCGACAACCACGCCGATGGAGCGTACCTGTACCTGCGGATGGTGCGCGAAGGAAACCCGCGCGCTCCGGATGTGCTGGAACTCCTGCGGATGAACGGCGGCAATTCCAGCGGCGTGGGTATCGGCTGCGTTTCGTGGGACGGACAGGTGCATCCGGACCAGTTCTGGCGGCACGTGTCGCTGGGCAACGTGCGCCGGCGCGCGTTCTCGGCGATATGGACGGACCTGTCGAACCCGCTGCTGGCGAAGCTGAAGAACAAGAGCGAACACGTGAAGGGGCGCTGCGCCGCGTGCCGGTTCCTGGACATCTGCGGAGGCAACCTGCGGGTGCGGGCCGAGGCGACCACCGGCGATACCTGGGCGCCGGACCCGGCGTGCTACCTTACCGACGGGGAGATATTCGCCCCGCCGGAGCGGGAGAACGACTGATGCCTCCCGACACCCCCTCCGCCGGCCGGTACATGCCGCGATTGATCGCATGGGAAATCACGCGATCGTGCCACCTGGCGTGCAGGCACTGTCGCGCCGACGCCACGCGTGGGCCTTACGAAGGCGAACTCGCCACGCGGGAGTGCCTTGACCTGCTGGACAACATCGCATCGTTCTCGCGACCTATCATTATCCTGACCGGCGGCGAACCGATGAACCGCCCGGACGTTTTCGAGATAGCCTCCCACGCAACGGGTCTGGGCCTGCGCACCGTCCTGGCGACCTGCGGCGCGATGATCGACGAGGCGTCGGCAGGGCGTATCGCAGAGTCCGGGATCAAGATGATCTCGATTTCACTGGACGGCGCGGATGCGGCAGGGCACGACGCGTTCCGCGGCGTCATAGGCGCGTTCGAGGCGTCGCTGAAGGGCCTGCACGCCGCGCAGCAGGCAGGGCTTGGTGTGCAGATCAACACCACCGTAACCTCGGACAACGTCGAGAAACTCGATGCGATACTCGACCTTGCCGTTTCGCTCGGGGCTGAAACGTTCAACCCGTTCCTGCTGGTTCCGACGGGACGGGCGAGCAATCTCGCCGATCGGACGATCAGCCCCCAACAATACGAGCGGACGCTCCGCTGGCTGGCGAAACAGCAGGCGCGAGGCGATATCCGAATCCGGGTAACCTGCGCGCCGCACTATCAAAGAATCATCCGCCAGATGGGGCTTCTCGACGAGGACGGGAGATCGGCGAAAGGATGCATGGGCGGGCAGTCGTTCGCGTTTATCTCGCACCGGGGAATCGTGCAGATATGCGGCTTTCTGGAGGTTCCCGCGGGCGACCTGAGGGCGAACGGCCTGGACTTCGGCAATATCTGGGAAACGTCCGATCTGTTCCGGAAGATGCGCACCGGCGAGTGCTACCGGGGACGGTGCGGACGCTGCGAATACGCGCCTCTCTGCGGGGGCTGCCGCGCGCGGGCATACGCCGAAACGGGCGATTATCTCGCGGAAGAACCGCTCTGTGCGTATCGGCCGAAAGGACAAGTCGAAACCGGACCCGGAGGCGACGAATTGGATCGAAAAATCCTGTCGGTGATCCAGTCGAACTTTCCCGTGCAGCCGCGCCCGTTCGACGCACTGGCGCAGACGCTCGGCGCCTCGCCGGACGAGCTGATCGGGCGGACCCGGCGGATGTGCGACGACGGGCTTATCCGGCGGATCGGTCCGATATTCGATTCGCGCCGGCTGGGCTACGTCACCACGCTGGTCGCCGCGCGTATTCCGGAGGAAAAACTCGCCTCGATCGCAGCCGTCGTGAGCGAGCTTCCGTCCGTCACGCACAACTACCGGCGCGAGCATGATTACAACCTGTGGTTCACGCTGGTCTGCGAGTCCGAAAAGGCGATTACCGACACGATAGAGCGGTTAAGGCGCCGGACCGGTATCGATGATATCCACGAGCTTCGCGCACAGGCGGTCTACAAGATACGCGTCGATTTTCCGATGAGTGGAGACGACCTCGAGGGCAAAACCAAAACCCCGCTCCCCGGCAAGGCACAAACCGCCGGCGAACCCATGGACGACGGGCAGAAGGAACTTGTCCGCCTGCTACAGGACGGATTGAACGTTTCGGAGCGGCCCTTCGAGGAAATCGCCAGCCGGGGCGACTGGGAGGTCGATCGCATTATCGTTCGGGTGCGCGATTGGATGTCTTCCGGCGTAATCCGGCGTTTTGGAGCGGTGGTCAATCATCTCCGCCTGGGTTTCCTGGCGAACGGGATGGTGGTGTTTCGCGTGGCGGCGAAATCGCTCGATCGGGCAGGCTGCAAGCTCGCCCAGCGCCGCGAGGTATCGCACTGCTACGCCCGCAGAACTATGGCGGACTTCGATTACAACCTGTACGCGATGGTGCACGGCAAGTCGCGAGACGAGGTCCGCCGCGTTGCGTCCGACCTGGCCGATCAAATCGCCGCACCGGACGGGTGGGAAGTGTTGTTCTCGACGGAGGAATACAAAAAAAGTCCGAGGCGTTATTTCACCTGACGTCCCGCGTCGTGCAGCGCAAGGTTTTCGCCGGAGTTTGGAACGGGCGGCGCGGAGGAGGTAGCTGCCGCCGGCCAGGTGCTGGAGAGCACCCACGGCGCCACGAACGTCGCCACGTATCCCGGTTCGGTGACGGCAGTGTGCGGATTGCCCCCGTAGGACGCTATCGAAACCTGGTAGAGTCCCGGGAAAGATTTTCGGAACCCGTTCAGACCGGCCGAGGGTCCCTTCATTCCGTCCACGTTGCTCAGGAGAGTCGTACCCACCGCCAGCATGGCTGCATCCTCTGGATTGTAGAAATTCACGATCCCGTTTTTGCATCGGCTGAGCGCCTTGGTCAGATCGTATCCGTGCCAGATGCTCGCCGAGAGCAGCACAAGCCCGTCGATTTGTCTGCCTTCGGGCATTCCCTCAGCCGCGAAGACAGCCACCCCGCCTCCTCCGCTATGCCCGACGATATGCACGGGCTTGCCCGGATGGTTGTCCTGGTACTGGACTATCATCTGCGCGATCTGCGATCCGGCGATACGATTGCCCAGGAAGTCCACCTGGTTGAGGACAAGCCCCACGCCCGGAATGGGCCTTCCCCACGAATAAATCGGAAGCGCCTGGAAGCACCCGCCGGAGACCAGTCCGCGTCGAATGTTCCGGTTGAGGTTGCTGACACCCTCGATACCCGGAAGAATCACCACCAACCCGCGATCGAGACGCTCGTCGGTGGTGAACTCGCTGTGTTCCATACCGCATCCCGCGGCGGTTACCATCAACATCGCCAGGCTGCACGCCTGTAGAAACCATTTCGCGGAACGATCCATCAAGCTTCTCCTCATAGCCTTCTCTCGCGACGGACGGGCGGTACGAATGCTATCCGAGATGATTGTTATTTTTTGAATTCGACGACCTCGGTGACGGTCTGCATCTTGCCGGAGCTGTCGTTATCGATCCGGACAGTCCAGCCGGGAACGTCCTTGCAAATATACGTTCGCGTGATAAGCGTCTTCCCGCGCATCGCCGTCTTCACTTCGTAGATTTCGCAGTCAAGCTTCCGCCCGG
>JAJRYB010000056.1 GCA_024275995.1 Planctomycetota bacterium
GAAGTCCACGTTGTTAAGCCCGGCCCCGTAATGCTTCTTCACCAGTCCGATGAACTCATCCCTGAACGGATAGTCCTTAGCCCCCCACAGGGCGTTGGCGACGGACAACTGGTAGGCGGGTTTCTTGCGATAGTCCAGGCGCGGAGTGTTGATCCGCTCGATCATCGCCCCGAACGCGCCGTGCAGACGCGAAGGCTGCCAGGGATCTGCATACATTTTCTCCGTAACATCTCCGCCTTTCACGGGCGCTACACGTATATCCCTCGGAAATGCAAGCGCCCTGTACATTTGCGTAGCCGTATCGCCTCGCGCTCCGGCGTAGGTCATCGCCAGGGCGGTGTGAATACTCGCCGGCGAGAAGAACAGGTTGCCCTCCTTCTTGCCTGCCAGTTGTTCGTACATCGCCAGCGCGAATGCTGTGTTGCTTTTCGCCACCGCCTGCACGTCCTTGGTGGACTTTTGCAACACCCGGTCCCGCGCCACCCCCGCCGTCGCCGTTGCGAGAATTACCGCTGCAATCAGAATCCACGTCCGTTTCATGTCATGCTCCTTTTCGATACACTTCACCCGTACCGGAATTCGACGCCCGGCTGCGCCGGAAGTTCCGACTTTTTTCGAAAAATTCGGGAATCGCGCGTCGCACCTGTCGTCCGGGCAGCGATGGGCGTATCATGCATCCATGCTACGCCTGATAGACACGCATTGCCACCTCGCCCACGGCAGGCTTTATCAGCAGGTCGGACCCGTGCTCGCCAGGGCGCGCGACGCCGGCCTCGTCGCGTGCATCTGCGCGACGAGCGACCTGGGAGATTCACACACCGCCGTACGTATCGCGCGCGAACATAAACGCGAAAACGTTTTCTGCACTGCCGGCGTCCATCCGCACGACGCGGTAAACGTCACCGACGACACGCTCGCCCTGATCGCCCAACTCGCCGGCGACGATCGGAACGTAGCGATAGGCGAGATCGGACTGGACTATCACTACGACTTCTCCCCGCGCGATGACCAGCGGCGCGCCTTCGCCGCCCAGCTCGATATCGCACGCCGGCTGGGCAAACCCGTCGTCATCCACGCGCGCGAGGCGCTGGAGGAGACGCTGGCGATACTGGCGGGCGCCGGTCTCGATTGCGAGCGGGTGGTGTTCCATTCGTTCACGGGCGACGCGGAGAAGGCCCGGCGAATTCTGGATATCGGCGCGACGATCGGCTTTTCGGGGATCGCGACGTTCAAGAAGGCGGGCGACCTTCGCCTGTCCGCAGCGATGGTCCCCGACGATCGCATTCTCATCGAGACCGACGCGCCGTACCTTTCCCCCGAACCCGTCCGGAAGATGAAGACCAACGAACCCGCCAACGTCGCCCACGTCGCCCATTGTTTAGCTGTCGTCCGCAGGACGACAACAGAAGCTCTCGCCGAACTGACTGCCGCCAACGCGATGCGATTCTTTCACCTTAACATCGACGGACCCGCGGATTAGAATGTGTCACTCATGGACATGGACAAAAAATCCGACTTCCAATCGCAGATCGACGCCTTCCAGGCCGACTACTCCGCGATCGTCGGGCAGGTCAGTCGGGTTATCGTCGGCCACGAGAGCGTCGTCCACGAGGTGCTTTCCTGCCTTCTTTCGTCCGGACACGCTCTGCTGGAGGGCGTTCCTGGTATCGGTAAAACGCTGCTCGTCCGCACGCTCGGAGAGGTGCTGGAGCTTTCCTTCAGCCGTATTCAGTTCACGCCCGATCTTATGCCGACCGACATCACGGGAACGAACGTCGTGATAGCCGACGAAACGGGCGGAAAGCAGTTCCGCTTCCAGCGAGGTCCGATCTTCGCGAACCTCATCCTTGCCGACGAGATCAACCGCGCTACGCCGAAAACCCAGTCCGCGGTCCTGGAAGCGATGCAGGAACGGACCGTTTCGGTGGCGCGGACGACGCACGAACTGGACCTGCCGTTTTTCGTATTGGCGACGCAGAACCCCCTGGAGATGGAAGGGACCTACCCCCTGCCCGAAGCGCAGCTCGACCGGTTCCTGCTCAAGGTATTGCTTACAACGCCGTCGGCCGACGAGATGGTCGATATCCTCAGCCGGACGACCGGCGACGAGACGCCGACCACCAAAACGGTCGCCTCGGCCGAGCGGATCCGGCAGATGCAATCGGTGGTGCGTCGGGTTGCGATAGCCCGGCACGTTAAGGACTACGTCGCGCGGATCGTGCTGGCGACGCATCCGTCGAGCACGTCGTCGCCGGAGATCGTCCGGCGATGCGTTCGTTACGGCTGCTCGCCGCGCGGGGCGCAGGCGATCGTCCTTGCCGCCAAGGTGCGGGCGCTTCGAGACGGGCGGGCGAACGTGTCCTTCGACGACGTCGCCGCAACGGTAGCGCCGGCGCTTCGCCACCGGATGATCCTTTCCTTCGAGGGCCAGGCCGACGGCGCGAACCCCGACGAGATCATCGGCGAAGTTCTCGATTCGATACCGCGAACAATTGACCATTGACGATTAAACAGCAAACAACAAAAAGCCGACACAGAGATCACAGAGATTCCTGAGAAGTAGAATTGGCTTCATAATCGTTATCGGCGCTGTGCCCCAATCCCTGCCGGCCCCCTTTTGGAAACCGGAACTCTGGACACTACCTGCGATCTATAATAATAGCGAGTGAAGGGGCGCCAGCGCCCCGCAACTGCTCTGCTTGCAAGCGAACAAAGGCGGCCGGCCTTGAAATGGATCGGCCGCCCTTTGCTTTGTGGGCCGAAAAATTCATAACCACAGAGGACACAAAGGTCACGGAGTTAAAAACGAGATGTTGTTTTTGAAATAATAATCTCCGTGTTCTCTAGTGGTGAAAAATGAGGCCGATGCGAAAGTGCGGCTGCCGCGGGTGTATCCGTTCGCTGTACAGCGAAATGTCCGGCGCGATCGAACGGATCGGAGGGCCCGGGCAGGCTTCAAAAGCGAGTGACTTACGTGCGTAGCCGCTCGCTTTCTTTACAGGATTTTCATGGGGATGAATCACTTTTGGGAGACCCGGTGCCGACAGATCGAAACCACCGGCTTCGCTTTCCTGCCCGGAGCGCTTCCCGCGCAAAGGCGATTGGATCTTTCGCCGTCCTTGACGTGTAACACCTATCGGTAGTATAGATGTCCTTTTCAACGGAGCATAACCATTCCGATTGATGGATGTTCTATACCTGTACCATTCCTGCCTGCGCGTCGCAGACAGGCGCGAGCTGGTTTCGGCCAGCTTGGGCAGAATTACTTTTTAGTGGCGCCGATGAGCGTCCCCAGGAGACGGATAGATGCCGAAACGACTGGCGATTATCGCGATATTGCTGCTCACAGCTTCGTGCGCATACGCGCAGAGCGCAGCGATGGAAATCACCGAAGATACCACCTGGCAGGGTGCGCGCACCATCGACGGACCTGTTCGCGTCAAGAGTGGCACGCTGACGATCAAGCCCGGCAGCGTGGTAACGTTCAAGGACGCCGGCGCCATCGTCCTCAGCCGGGGAGCGGGCATCTCGGCCAGGGGCACGGCCAAGAACCCCATCCGCTTCGTGGCTGAGAACACCGGGCAGGTGCGCGGGGTCGGCAACGGCCTGTTCGAGTACGTCGAGGTTGTCGGCATGGGCCTTGCAGACCAGCACAAGCGCAGGTGGTGGCTTTCGGTGAGGACGGGCGAGAAGGGCATCGTGATCCGCAATTGCAAGGTGACCAACTCGGGCGGCGTGACGATAATACTCAGCAAGGGGCCGTTCGAGATTACCGGCAGCGACTTCCGCGGCTGCACCCAGGGCATCTCGGTGCGGGGCAAGCAGAAGGCACTCATCGAGGGCAACACGCTCGACGGAGGGAACATCAGTACGGGCGGGGGTATCGACGCAATCATGCGAGGCAACGTGCTTATCGGCGGGACGATTACCACCTGGCGGGTCGGAAAGCTGCTGATCGAGAAGAACTATGTGCATCAGCCCAGGCCAAAAGGTACGTATGGGCTGTCATCCACGATCGGCACGATCCGCGATAATGTCATCCGCGGGGGCAGCTGGACTACCGCGTATATCGGCGGCGAGATCACCGGCAACGTTATCATCTCGTTGCCTCACGAGAAGTACGCAAAATCGCCCGGGGCGTTCGATAAGAATTGCACGCATGAGCACATCTGCGGATTGATGCCCAACTCGAAGGTCGTGCGCAATATCTTCGTCGGGGCGAGTTACGGAGCGATCATGGGCATCGGAAGGGGAACGTGCAGCGATTCGACCATCCGAAATAACACCTTCGACATGCGAGGGTTCGGCAACGCTATCTATCTCAACCACCTGCCGAAATCGAATCCGAAGAACATCGTCATCAGAAGCAACATTTTCATGCGGACCGGAGCGGTTCTGGATGAGAAGGGAGTCGCCGATTCGGTCAAGGAGGTAGATTACAACCTCTGGGCGGACGCCGGCCTGAAGAAAAAACGCGGACGCTTCGTCAAGATGGTAATCACCGGGAAGAACGAGGGCGATCCGGGGTTCGGAGGAAACGACGTCCCGAAATATTCCGATCCACCCAAGGCGCTTGTGCCGACCGAGGTCGTCGTCAACCCGAACGTCAAGTTCCCGTTCACCGATGCCGATATGCTCAGCCGCAAACATACGGTAGATGAAATTATTGCCGTCTACCGCAAGGCGTATACGCCGACAGCCACCTCGGCGGCGATCGATGCCGGAAGCCCGGCCGACAAGACCGACCCAGCCGTAACGGACGGTAAGGTGGACATCGGCGCAGTGGAACATAAGGCCGTGCAGACCGGAACCGCCCGCGATTGACCAGGCGAGCGCGAGCGAGCGGGGTTGTAAAGTGCGAGATATTCAAAAGCCCCGCTCACTTGCGGCCTGCCTCGCCGTAGTCCGCAGGACGAAGGCGGGTCGCGGCTCGTAAATGTTGAACACGCATCCAACTGCTTATGCAGGTGATGGATAGGTATGAAAAGTTCCCATTTTGCGCGCCCGGAAAGTCCAGCGGACTCCCGAAATCACCCCGGAAAATATTTTTTTATATCTCTCCCTCGAATAAGAACTTGCACCCATCACTTTTCGAAAAGTTACCCTTTCGGGTGGTCAAAACGTGGGTATTGGCCCAAGTATGGAGGCGCGTGCTATGCGCGCTGAAGTTGCTTGACAATTAAAGAACGAAAAACCGACACAGAGGAACAGAGGGAAATGAGGTTTAAAAACAAAGCAAAGCGTTTTTTAATTTCTC
>JAJRYB010000057.1 GCA_024275995.1 Planctomycetota bacterium
CGGACACGCAGCCGAACTGCGATTGAACCGCTTCGACGATGTCCATCAGACGATTGCGATCGTTATCGCAACCCTGGCAGATATCGGTGACGGCCTGCTTGAGATTCTTGCTCATGAATGTCCTCGATTGTCAAACGGAATCGTGTGTCGCCCCAATCGCTTTCACTCCCGAATATTCAATCAATTCGGGGATTCACGCCTTTCCGTCAAGGGGGGCTAACCTGGCACGGGCAGGAACTACCATTCGGGTATAAGCGCCTCCAAATCAGCGCCTGTGATTTTTTTCACTATCTCAGCGGAGATAGTATAACATCTCCCCACCCGGCGCGAATGTGACATTTGTCGAAATACGAGTAATATTATTTACGCCGGGCGTAATATCGCCGCGGCAGAAAAACATACCCAGTGGCGACAAAACGATGTATGGGTTTCGTCAGCGTTTCTTTGAGACTTGAGACCTGGGTCTTGAGGCTTGCCTAGACCCTGCGCACCACGCCGATGACGACGCCCTGGATATCAACCTCGTTCACAATGATGGGTTGGAAGTTTTCGTTCGCCGGCTGGAGGCGAACGCGCCCTTTTTCCCTGTAAATTTTTTTGAGTGTCGCTTCTCCGTCGCCCAGCAGCGCCACGACGGTCTCGCCGTTGCGTGCGGTATTCCGTCGTTCGCAGATCACGTAGTCTCCATCGCGAATCTGCTCGTCGATCATACTGTCGCCGACGACCTGCAACACGAACGTCTCGACCTGTCCCGCAAACAGTTCTTCAAGGTCCAGCGTTTGACGGTCTTCTATGGCTTCCAGAGGCTCCCCCGCAACGATCCGCCCGACGAGCGGAAGCCTTGTCGCCCTTTCGTCCGGGAAGCTGAAATCAGGAGATACCTCCAAAGAGCGTGCCCTGTGTTTTGCGCCGCGCAGCAGCGCCCCTTTTCTTTCGAGGGCCCCGACGTGTTCGAAAACGGTCACTTTGGTGAGATGCAAATGATCGCCGATCTCCTGCATCGTCGGGGAATAGCCGCAACGTTTCCGAAAGTCGCGTATGAACTGAAGTATCTGGAACTGTCTCGGCGTGACGGTTTCCATGTTCTCTCTCCTGCGCTGAGTGTTCCTCTCGGGGGGCGTATCCGCCGGGCGCTACCGTCCTGGACGGGGCGTCCATCGCGACGCGCCCCAAACGTTCCGGGCCGACGGCGAGTTCGCCCAGCGCCATTCTGCGCTCCAGCAATACCGTTACGTCAGCAGACCGATCGTCACACGCAAGGTGCTCCCTGGCGCCCGGTACACCCGAAAGGGAATCCGAGGACCCGGAAACCACCTCCGGCACAACCGCACCCGGATCAGGCCAGCACGTTACGTAATCGCCACCCGGGCCGAACATGCACAACGGCGGGTTGCTCATGACAGAACCTTTCTGCCCGAAACGGACCTTTTGTAGTTGTGTAAGGCGCGGCGAAGGGCGTCCGAAGCAGTAGGCTCCCACCCTTGCCGCATCAACAACAGTCCGCAACCCAGCGTTGGAACGGACGGAACGAAATATTCGGCCTTTGTTCGCATAAGCAACTTATCCTAACATCGTCCGAACGTCAAGCGCGAGATGAATCATTTCCATGAATTTTTCGGAATTTTTTTGGAGATTTTTCGGAAAAACACGAACACTCCCGCCTATCGGAGCCGAGGGATTCTTCGCAAGCCCCGGGAACCCAACATATGCGGTTGCGGTTAGCATCAAGGCCCAATCCGTAGCATGCAAGTGTTACTATCGGCCGGGAGAAAAGAATTCCTTCAACGAATCCGACCGGCCAACAATAACAGGGACCTGGGACCGGGGACTTGGGCATATCGAAAAAAAAGGCGGCACAGCACTGGTGGGTGCACTATGCCGCCGATTACGCCACACTCCGTCACACTGACGGAGCCAATCCAAGGCTTTTGACAAAATGTTTTATGGCAACTTATTGATGTTCGTATTGTAAATGTAATCTCCGGTTCGTCTTCAGGCCTGATTTGACGACTGCAACTGCCTTCGGCAGGTTGCATTGGCAAGACGAAGATCAATAAGAAAGACATGGCGTATCCGCGGAGTTCTCGGCCCCTGTCGGCAGGGGCCGGGGTGTCCCGTCAATACGTCATCTCTATCGTAAAATGCTATATGGCATAGACTCGCTAAAACGAGCTGAAATCGTCCTCGTTGTTCTCCACGCCGCGTGGAGGGCGATTCTCCAGCATCTTGCGGAGATAGCGGTTTTCTCTTCGGGTCGCCTCCAGGTCGAACACGAGATACTTGAGCTGCACGCGCAGACCATCCACGATCGCTTCCAGAGTTTCGCTGCTTCGCGCGAATTGGCCTTCGTAGACGCCCTCGTCCGCGGACTTGCGGTTTTTTGGGCAGGGTAATGCCCGGATCACTTCCAGAAGCTCGTTCAGGCGTTCTCTCACGGCCGCGTCGGACATAGCAGCTCTCTCCGTATTCAGGTGTCATGCGTCGAGGCTCCTAGCCCCTCGCTGTCACTGTTAACAGTGCAATGTCGATGCCAATGCGACTCCTGGGCCTGACCCCCGGAGCGATCTCGCTAACTATCGATATTTACAGGCATTAGATTCGGATATACCACCCGTGCGACCTGAAAGGATATTCCGGTTATGCAAGCACGTTGCCTTTATGCATCATCGAAGGCGCTCTCGGCACAACAATAGTTCTGCAAAGAAGTTGAATCAGGCGATGCGAGTCGGGTATTCCATTTTTGTTGCGTCGAGGCCACAATGTTGACAAAAAGCAACACGCCGGGCGAAATCCGGCGTCCTGCTGTTCCTGCCGGAGGTAACTTTCCGGGTGTCCGTCGGCAGGCTGAACCGGCGGGCAATACATATCGGGATGGTGGAAATGTCTCGGCAACGGCAAAAATAGTTGCATCCTCATGCAGTTCGTTACGTTTAGAGCAACGAGCGGTTAAGATGGATATTGGTGCCAATACAGGATGAACGGTACATTGAAAACGTGTCGATTGATACTGGCCTCGACAAGCCCTCGCCGTCGCGAGCTGCTTGCCGAAGCGGGCATGGGCTTCGAGGTGATCGCGCCACCGCTCGAAGAACCGAGCGAAGACACTCGCAATCTTGGTCCTGCCCAGCAGGCGGAGTCGCTGGCCTACTTCAAGGCTCGCAGCGTCGCGGACCTGCACCCGCACTGTCGCGTAATCGGCGCTGACACCGTCGTCGCGCTGGGCGACAAGACGCTCGGCAAGGCGAAGGACAAGTCCGAAGCCCGGTGGATGCTGCACAGCCTGTCGGGCACGCGGCACGCCGTTATCACGGGTCTCGCCCTGCTCGGTCCTCACGACGAGAGGCTTCTCGCCTCGGAGGTTACGTGGATCCAGATGAAACCGCTTTCCGAGCAGGACGTGGAGGCCTACGTTGCTTCCGGCGAATGGATAGGCAAGGCGGGCGCCTATGCCATCCAGGAGACGGCTGAGAGGTTCATCGAACTCGTCGACGGCAGCTTTACGAACGTCGTCGGCCTGCCGATGGAGTTGCTGGAGCGAATGTTCATCGAGTTGGACTACCATCCCAATGCGCATAAAATCATCTAGGCGCTTCGTCGTGCGAATCGGGGCTTGGACACTCCTCGTCTGCTTCGCGCTTTACGCCGTTATCGTGGTGGCGGATGGATGCAAGCCCGCCCGATCCGCCCCGCGGGTGCGCATCAACGGTACGACGTGGTTCGTGGACCTTGCCGTCACGCGGAAGGAGCGATACAAGGGCCTCTCCGGACGCAGAGACCTCAGCGACAGCGCCGGGATGCTGTTCATCTTCCCCGACGCGGCTATCCGGCGTTTCTGCATGCGAGGCTGTTACATTCCGCTGGATATCGCGTTCATCGGGGCGGACCTGAAGATCGTCCGGATGGCGACGATGGAAGTGGAGCCCGATCGTGCCGGGCGCCGCATCTACGATTCAGGCCGGCCGGCTCAATACGTGCTGGAGGTCCCTGCCGGAACGTTGGCCCGCGCGTCGATCGCCGTCGGCGATTCGGTGGAACTGCTGGGCAGTATTCCCGATGCAACTAAAGCCGAGCCTGACCCTTGACGATATTCTTCAACAGCCCCGGGGCGGCACCTCGGGCGAAAACTCTGAACGGGACTGCACTTGGTTTCGAAACGCAAACTCCTGTGGGTCGCGGATACTCCTGCGCCTCTGAACGTGCGCCAGGCGGTGGCGGACGACTGGGAGATTGTCTCCTGTCCTTCCGGCGAGCGTCTCGACGTGCCATTGTCCCAGGCCTCGATCGCCGTCGTCCATGCCAACGGGGCGTCGAAAGACCCTGCCCGCCTGGAAAATCTCCTTAACGCCGTCGGCGAATCGTCCGTCGTTGCGCTGGTCCTGCTGCCGATCGAGGCCCAGGCCGCCTGGGCGGAAGTGTCCCGACGGAAAGGTCAGTTCCTTTGCGTTCGCCAGGATGCGACCCCGATGGAGCTGGCCTCGAAGCTCGCCGCCGCCGAAGCGCTCCAACCGGCGTTCCACCAGCTTCGCGAGGAATTGTCTTCCGTCCGAAACTCGGATAGCGGGCCATATGCTCGCATGGAGGAGATGGACGAGGAAATGCGTCTGGCGGCGCGCCTTCAGCGGGACTTCCTTCCCCGGCGCCTTCCGGAAGTCGGTCAAAGCCGCTTCGCCGTGCTGTACCGGCCTGCGACGTGGGTCAGCGGCGACATTTACGATATTGTGCGACTGGACGAAACGCACGTGGGTTTCTACGTCGCCGACGCCGTGGGGCACGGAATGCCCGCGGCGCTGCTGACGATGTTCATCAAGAAGGCCCTCCAGATGAAGCGCATCGTCGGTCATACTTACGAACTCGTCACGCCGCACGTTTCGCTGGGTGAACTGAACACGGACATTTGCGATCAGAACCTTTCGAGCTGCCAGTTTTGCACAGCCGTCTACTGCGTGCTGGATACCGCGACCATGATGCTCACGTACTCTCGCGCCGGTCATCCCGAACCGGTCCTGATACATGCCGACGGGCGGGTCGAAACGCTGCAAGGTCCGGGCAGCCTGCTGGGCGTGTTCCCGGACGAGCAATTCGAATCGCAGCAAACGCCGCTTCAACCCGGCGACCGGCTGGTGCTGTACACCGACGGGGCCGAACCCGTCCTGGGTTGGGGCGTCAACCAGGGCGAGCGAACGCTGGAAGATATCTTCTCGCCGTGGGTTTCCGTACCGCGGGAAGAAATGCTGCTCCAACTCGCCGCGCGCATCGACGAAGCTCCCCGGACCGACGTCGCGGAGGACGATATCACCATCTGCGTGATGGACGTCGAAGAAGCCGCCTGACAAACCGCGCCGCTTCGCCCACCGCGATAACGCATCTCATTACCGATCCGCCGGCTGATAGGTCTTGACAGGAACCCGGCGGTCGGGCAAAGTGCTCCACACGAGGCTGGATATCCAACACAATGCCTGCTGAACGATCCGAAACGACAAAGCCGATCCCGATCGTGGCGCTCCTCCTGGCCTGGCTGGTGCCGGGTGCGGGGCACGTCTACCTGGGGCGTCTGTATCGTGGGCTGATTATCTTCGTGATCGTCTCGGCGATATTCTGGGCGGGTATCGCCATGGGCGGCGTGCTGACGATGGATTACCGCTCCGAGCGATGGTGGTTCGTCGCCCAGGTGCTCACCGGAGTGCATGGCCTGGTGGGGTGGCAGAGGCAGCGAAACGTCTATGAGGACATGGACGCCCGCGTCGCCAACGACGAGGAGTTTATCGCCGCCTCACGTCCCTATGTCGAAGCGCGGGAGTGGTCTACCGTCGCGGCGCTCCAGCAGGAATACACAGCCAAGCTGCTCGCAAAAAACGACCTCGCCCTTGTCGCCCCGACGGACACCGTCGCACGCGCCTACGCCGGTGTTGCCGGCCTGTTGAACCTGCTGTGCATCTTCGACGCTCTTCTGCTTTCGTTGATGGGCGTTTCCGGGGAGACGACGCCCAAGCCCACCACTGCCGGCAAGGAGAAGGCGGGATGATGCCGGCGACGCTGTTCGTCAACCCGATGGAGCTTCCCACCGGCGCTTTGCTCTGGCTGCTGCTTCCGCTGTGCGCCGCGGTGGGCATCGTCTACAAGACAGTCCGCATCGACAACCTGCGCCGCCTTCCCGTATCGATCGGCGTTCTCGTGGTCCTGATGATCGTCGGGCTGGTCGCCCTTGGCGTGGGACTGTGGCTTATCCAGGACGCACATCTCATAATGCCGTGACTTACGGCTTCCAACCCTGCCGGAACATGCACCCGTCCCGTTTCCACCGCCGACGCAATTTCATTCACGAAGGGAACGATATCCGCCCGCCGTTCGTATGGAATGCAGAGGTCGTCATGAAACACAAACGCATACTCCTGGACATCGAGGTCCAACGCGACTTTTTTCATCCGTGCGGCAGTTGTTACAGGCCCGAATCGACCCCGGTAGCGAGGAGAATCTACCGGCTGTTCGACTGGGTCCGACGAAACCGCCTGACGGTTATCAGCACGCTCCTGCGCGTCCGTCCGAACGAGCGAGGCCCGCTCGCCGCCGTACCGCACTGCGTCGAAGGCACAGACGGCGAACGCAAGCTTTCGCGGACAGTGCTGGCCTCGCGGATCAACCTGGGACTGCGAAACATCACCGACCTTCCGGAGGACCTGCTGAACCGCTATCGCCAGGTCGTCTTCGAGAAACGCGACACGAACCTGTTTGACCATCTCCGCGCCGAGCGGATGATCACGGAGCTGCCCCCGGCGACGTTCATCGTCTGCGGGACCGGTATCGCACGCGGGATCGTCGAGGCCGCCATCGGGCTGCGAGCGCGGGGCTTCGGCGTGGTCCTCGCCTCGGACGCCGTGCTCGCCCTTGACGATCCGATGGAACCGATGGCCTTGCAGCGAATGAGGGCAAAGGGCGTCGTATTCACCAGCACCTCGCGGATCGTATCGCCACGCGCGGCGGCGGTGCGAGGGATTTTCCGAACCGTCGCGACGCGATCGCTTGCCAAGGAGCGGCGGTTGTGGTAGTTCCATCTCCATGCCGGAAGAAGCATCCCAGCCGTGGCAGGTGACACGCCTGCTCGAATGGACGAAGAACTACTTCGCCCGCGCCTCTTTGGATAAGCCTCGTCTGACCGCGGAAATGCTCCTGGCCAAGTCTCTGCAATGCGAGCGGCTGGACCTCTATACGCGGTTCGATTACACCCCAACGAAAAGTGAGCTGAAGACGTTTCGCAAGCTCCTGCTGCGTGCGATCGCGCACGAACCGCCCGCGTACCTCGTCGGGCACAAGGAGTTCTACTCGCTGGAGATCAAGGTCACGGCGGACGTGCTGATTCCCCGTCCGGAAACGGAGATACTCGTCGAGCAGGCGATCGGTCACGTGCGCAAACTCACACGCGGCCCGGTTGTCTGGGACACCTGCACCGGAAGCGGATGCGTCGCCGTCGCCATAGCGGCGAACGTCGTCGGCGCCCACGTGCTGGCGACGGACATTTCTCCCGAAGCCCTCGCCGTCGCACGCGAGAACGTCAGCGCTCACGGGTTGGACGCGCGAGTCACCTGCTGCCTCGCGGACCTGCTGACGCTTCCCGCGGAGGCAGCCGTCGATCTGTTCGACGTCATTACCGCCAATCCGCCTTACGTCGCCACCGGCGACCCCGTCGCCGATACCGTTCGTCACGAACCCAGCGCCGCCTTGTACGCCGGTGAGACTGGCCTGGATTTCATCGAGCGGATCGTAAACGACGCTCCGGGCCACCTGCGGGCAGGAGGCCTGCTCGTGATGGAGTTCGGAATCGACCAGGCCGACGACGTGAGGGATATGATCGTGCGAAGCGGCGCGTTCGCGGAACCGACGATCCACCACGACCACCAAGGTCTGGAAAGGACAGCCGCGGCAATCCGCCTGGCGCACCAGGGCTGACCAGGGCTGCGCCGCAGCGTACCAAAGCGTACCGTTTCGTACAAGTTCGCACAAGTCCGCACAAATCCGCAAATCCCGGGACAAGTGGGAACAGGCTGGAAAGGGTTTTTGGAGGGGCGAAAATACGTAACGTCTTATTACACACAGAGATACAGAGATTCAGAG
>JAJRYB010000058.1 GCA_024275995.1 Planctomycetota bacterium
CTTTGCTTTGTTTTTAAACCTCATTTCCCTCTGTTCCTCTGTGTCGGTTTTTCGTTCTTTAATTGTCAAGCAACTTCAGCGCGCGTAATGCGAGCCCTCCATACTTGGGCCAATACCCACGTTTTGACTACCCGAACAGGGAACTTTTTGAAAAGTGATGGGTGCAAGTTCTTATTCAGGCGGGAGATAAAAAAATTCATTTTTCGTGTCGTTTTGAGAGTCCGCCAGCCTTTTTGTGCGCGCAAAATGGGCGTTTTTCCTACCTATCCGCAGATGTCATAAAGACTTGGCGCGCGGCGCCCGCGTCACTTTCAGGCGATAGAGTTCGCCTTGATGTATGCGATCAGTTCGTCGACCTGTGTAAACGCCAGTCCGACGACGGTGTCCGCTGCGCCGTAGTACAAGGCGATCCGGCCCGTATCCGCATCGGCAAGAGCGGCTCCGGGGAAGGCTACGTTGGGCACATCGCCCACGCATTCGTAGATCGTCGTGGGGGCCATGATGTACGGCTCGGTGCGTGCGATAACCTTCCAAGGCTCATCCAAATCCAGCAGCGCAGCTCCGGCGCTGTAAACGAACCCGTTGCAACTCGTGAGCACGCCGTGATAGATCAGCAGCCAACCCTCGATCGTCTCGATAGGAACCGGTCCGGCGCCTATCTTGGTAGACTGCCATCCGCGGGTGGCGCCCATCACCCAGCGATGACGTCCCCAGTAGCGCATGTCCGGGCTTTCGCTGTAGAATATCTCCCCAAACGGCGTGTGCCCGTTGTCGCTGGGCCGGGACAGCATTGCGAAACGCCCGTTGATCTTCCGCGGGAATAATACGCCATTGCGATTGCACGGGAGAAAGGCGTTCTCCATCTGGGTGTAACTCTTGAAGTCGTTCGTGAAGCCTACGCCGATCGTCGGGCCGTGGTAGCCGTTGCACCACGTCACATAGTAGCGGTCATCGATCCGGCATACGCGCGGGTCGTATCCATGTGCGATCCGATCGATCTTCTCATCCTCACATGCGAAACGGATCGGTTCGTGCTCGATCCGCCAGTGGATGCCGTCGTCGCTGAAACCCGTGTGCAGGTGCGACCTGCGGGACTTGTGATCGACACGGAACACGCCGGCAAACTTGCCCTCGTGGGGGACGGGCGCACTGTTGAATATACTGTTGGCACAGGGAATCTGGTCGCGAGAGACTATCGGGTTCTCGTTGTATCGCCAGACCACGTCGTGGCACCCGTCGGGTTTCCCCTGCCAGGGGATGTTCGGCAAGGCCGGTCCGATAATAGTTTTTCCACTATTCGCAACCATCGAGTGGTCCCTTTGTTCTGAGGGTCGGCAAGGTTTGTTTAACCGCGTCCGCCATGCTGACGACGACGGATTGGCCTGTGCCAGTCAACTTAAATTGTCGAAATCCATTATGCCGCATCCGGCGGATAAAGGCAATGCTTTGAATTACCGGCAAATCGGGGCGTTCAACTCCCCGTAAAAAACGCGAAAAAAATTGTTTTTCTTGACAAATCCATTTGTCCGATAGATAATACCGAACGATAAGAAAGGCTGACGGGCTGTTCGTGGAAGAGTTTCCCGTCCCGTCGGTATTGCCCGAGTGGCATCGGGCGTGTTTGCAGGGCAGAATGATTGAGTGTCATCTCGTTGCGAGAGTTCAAGTCCTATGGGCTGTCTCCCTCCAGCAGACTGCTACACGTATCTGCGCTTGATCTGCAAATCCACCAGGCCGTGCAGTGAGAAGGAGCCAACGAATGGCTATTGGTAAAGTTAAATGGTTCAACGATTCGAAGGGTTACGGATTCATCGAGTGCGATGACGGCACTGACGTTTTCGTCCACTTCAACGAAATCAAGATGGACGGGTTCAAGTCGCTCGCCGAAGGCGAAGCGGTTGAATTCGACATCACGCAGGGCGCGAAAGGCCCGGCCGCGGCGAACGTCCGCAAGGCCACCTGAGCGTCATAGCGGATTCGAAAATAAGGCGTCGCTCGTAAAAGAGCGGCGTCTTTTTTATGCGCAAACTGCTAGAAAAGGACCTTTTATGGCATTGTCCGGGTGGTAAAATATCAGGTAATAGGATGAATGGATAGTCGCGAGCAAAACGAGAAAAAATTCGGGAATTGGAAGAATCTTGCGCATGGCGGGCGTCTTTATCATCTGGACGTTCCGGGTCACCATGGACGGCTCGCTACCTCAAGGAAGTTGACGCGGATGAAAATACCCTTCGCTTCTTTCAGGCAGGAAATACGGAACGAAAAAGGCGAGTTGGTGGAGATACACGAAAAGTATCCCGAAGATAAAGGGCATCAGAGAATCGAGGAAACCTCATGATGATTACAGCAGCGACGGTGGCCGATAAACTTACCGCCTATCTGCAACATAAACTTTCGCTTGCGGACCTGGTGGATTGGGCGGAAGACACAATCCAGAACGGCGATTTTGCGGATGAAGGACTGGAAGATGTTCGCGATGTCGTCGCGCGACTTGGGGTCGCCGATGTTCGCGCGTTCGGGCTGACGTGGGGAGATTGCGAGTCTCTGCTCATGAAACTTGGATATTCGGCTCATGTTGAAGTAGCCGCCAGATGACTCGTTGATAAGCTACGATATCGTCTTCAGGCTGTGAGCTTTGCGGATTTCCTGCACAGCCGCCAGCAGATGCCGATCGGACTTCAAGACGCTCACCAGGTTTGAAGTGTTAATGCCCACCGCCGCGGCGCAGTCGGAGAGCTTCGCCCCGGTGGCATCCAGCATGTCCAGCAGGAACGCCGCGATTTGCCAGAACCGCCGGTCCTTCCTTCCGACCTCCAGGCGTTTTGCAGCTTTCTGCCCCCGCCCTCGCGGAGTGAAAATACATTCCGTGACGACGGGCGGAATTCGCGGATTCCCGTCCGGGCGCCTGTCCACGGGTTTGCGAACGCCGCAGGCGATCTTCATTCGCAGGCGCCGCAGCGCCCTGGCCTTGTTCTCGTGCTGCGATCGGGATTCCTCTCCCTGCGCCCTCACGCCCGTGGGGCGGTGTCTCAGGCGGACCGCGGAGGAGACCTTGTTGCGATGCTGGCCGCCGGGCCCGGACGACTTATAGACGTCCACGTCGCACTGTGCGAGCAGGGCGGCGTCGTCCAGTGCGAGATACTCGCGGCGAACGTTCCGTGTTTCCTTGGCCATGCTTCGATGATAACGTCGCGCCAGGCCGCACGCTACCCTGCTTCACCAAGGCTACGCGGGGCTGCGCCCCATTGGTTTTCGTAAGAGTTTCAGCAGGTTCGGGGCGAATTGGGGTTGTCGATTTTCATGCCTTGGCGTTACAATGAACTAATGGTGCTGGGTGCTGGCCGCGGCGGCGTGGATGCTCGGGAGGTGCGTATCGTCCGTCACATTCAGAAATCCGGCGGAGTCTCCCACCGGTCGCATGGGCCTGGAAAGAACGAATCGAATGGACGATTGGAAAGAAGCCGAAACCCGCGTGCAGCGTGCACACGAGCTTTACGAACAGGAACATTGGGCGGAGGCCGCCGCGGAGCTCCGCGCCGCCATAGACGTCAACCCGTACAACGCTTCGTGGCATTTCAACCTCGGCCTGACGCTGGAGGCGATGGGCGAGTACCCACATGCCTGCGAGGCGTACCAGAGTGGGCTGGAGATAGATCCCGACGACGTCGAGACGCTTAACTGCCTCGGCGTCGATCTCACCCGCATCGGAAAATACGCCGAAAGCCTCGACGCGTTCGAACGCATCGAGACGATCGATCCGTCGTTCGAACCGTCCTACTGCAACCGTATCGTAACCTACACGGAACTCGGCGATCACGACCGCGCGGAGATGATGTTCTACCTCGCAAGGCAGGTCGTCGATGAGTGTCCGCTCTGCTTTTACAACCTTGGCGGCAGCCTGTACGCTCGCGAGAAGTACGAGAAGGCTATCTGGTGCTGGGAGCAGACGCTTCGCCTGGACGCCCGACACAGGCACGCCAACGCGCGTATCGCCGAGACGCTCTGGGCGCGGGGCGAACTCCAGGAGGCCTGTCCGTACTACGATGCGGAGCTGGAAATCGCCGCCGACGATATGGATACGCTTCTGGACTACGGCGAGCTGCTCATGGACATGGACCGCTCGGACGAGGCGGAGCGGAAGTTCCGCGCCGTTTTGGAGCTGGCGCCGGACAACGCCGAGGCGCACTATGGCCTGGGCGAGCTGGCGATGAAACGCGACAAATTCACCGTCGCCGAGGCGCAGTTCCGGCTGGTTCTCAGCCTGGACCGCGACTACGCCGGTGCCAACACACGACTGGGACGCATCCTCCTGCATCAGGGAAGGGTCCGCGAGGCTGTCAAGCACCTGCAGGCTGAACTGGAACTGCGCGAAATAGACGCCGACGTGCTCCAGGAACTCGGCGAATTGTTCATCGAGGCAAGGCAGATGCGCCAGGCAAACCTCGTGCTGAACCGCCTGGTGCACATGCAGCCGGACGACCCGCACGCACAGCACAACCTGGCCGTGAGCTTCTTCCTGCTGCACAGGTTCGACGACGGAATACGCCATTGCCGAAAGGCCCTGAAGCTTAAACCCCAGTACCCCCTGGCGCTGTATAACCTTGCGCTGGCGCACGTGCAGAAGGGGCAAATCTCACGCGCTCGTCGATACGCCGCGCGTGCGCTGACGATATCGCCCAAGGACGAAAACGTACGCAAACTCTCCCGCCAACTCGGGCTGAGCGGCCTGCTGGGACGGCTGCGGGTCCGCCTGAGTCCACGACGTCGCAGGGACATGATTGACGAGCATACCCGCAGCGAGTAGCCTTCAACCGTCCCGGCGAGAAACGCCCGGAGCGTTCCGATGACTCCCGGTAACAAAAACAAACCCGTCGTGCTTGTGTCCGAACCGCTCACCGATCGAGCGATGGACTGGCTCAGCGAGCGCGCCGAGGTCCGTCGCTGCAGCGTGCAGAAGGACGGTATGCAAGCCGTTTACGCCGACCTCGCCGAGGCCGAGGGACTCGTTGTCCGAACGTACACGATTGTCGATGATAAACTGCTCGACCGCGCGCCGAAACTGCGGGTCGTGGGGCGCGCGGGCGTCGCTATCGACAATATCGACGTGCCCGCCTGCCGCTCGCGCGGCGTGGAGGTCGTCCACACGCCCGAGGCGAACACGCTCGCCGTGGTCGATTACACCGTGCGCATGATTATCGAACTCAACCGCCGGTTCTGGCCGATGAGCGGGCCGATCCCGCCGGAAGAATTCCACCGGCAGCGCAAGCAGCTATTCGGCCGCTTCCTCGCCGACTGCACGCTGGGCGTCATTGGTTTCGGACGCATCGGAAGCAAAGTCGGACGCGCCGCGGCGGCGCTGGGGATGCGGGTGCTCTACAATGACCTGCTGGATATCAAGGTGGACTTTCCCTCCCTCGCCGTGGACAAGCCAACGCTCTACGCCGAAAGCGATATCATCACGATCCATACCACGCTGAACCCGTCCACTCGCGGACTGATTAACGCCGAGGCGATCGCCCAGTTCAGGCCTCGCTGCCAGTTCATCA
Source organism: Planctomycetota bacterium (assembly GCA_024275995.1). Lineage (GTDB taxonomy): Bacteria > Planctomycetota > Phycisphaerae > SM23-33 > SM23-33 > JAJRYB01. Next base: position 5,547 of record JAJRYB010000058.1, read on the forward strand.
ACGCCGCACGGGGGCAGGTGGTCAACTATCGCGACCTGGCCGAAGCCCTCAAGAGCGGGCAAATCTCAGCCGCGGCAATCGACTGCCACGACCCCGAACCGCCCCCGGAGGACTATCCGCTGTGGGGGCTGGACAACGTGATTCTCACGCCGCACGTCGCCGCACGTGTACCGCAGGCGATCGAAAACATGTGCGACGTTGTCCTGGACGTAATGGCGGTTATCGATGGGGACCAGCCCAGGTACCCCGCGGCAGACGAAATATCTGCATAGATATTTTTCGCACTCCTCCACTGACCCGGCGATTCCTCCGGAATTCCATAATACCCGCCCAAGGCTCATCGGCGTAACACCTGTTTTAGCAAGCTGATACATTCCATACCGGCGACGTTCATTTCTACCGTGGCATACCCTGTAATTCTGTCGCAATTACGCAAGCTCTGCAAATTACCTAAATTAATATTTTCTCTCAAGTAAATTTATCCATATCTCCGATTTTATCAAACATACGCATCTTATCTATTTTAACATTGATCTTTCAAGGGCGTGAAATCAGGCCGTAACAATCGAATAACGAAGAAATTATCGCAGAACGTCCGGCGGGAAACGGATTCTCGGGTAGCATGAAAATGGGCTTTATCGCCAGGGAAGGCGATAACCGCCCCCGCAGAGAAGGAACGGAATAATGAAGATAGCCGAGATTTTCAAGCAGTACCTGGAGCATCTTTTCGTGGGTAAGCGCAGCGAGGCGCGTAATTTGATCATGGCCGCCCAGGACCGCGGCACGAGTTCCGCGACGCTTCTTACCAAGGTAATCTGGCCGGCGATGGAGCAGGTGGACAAGCTCTATCGCGATCATCGTATCCCGCTGGTTACGGAGCATATGGCTACGCGGATCAACCGGCTTGTTGCGGACCAGTTGCAAGGTTTCCTCGCGCGCAAGCCCAAGACCGGCCAGCGCATGATCCTCGTGTGCGGTGAAGGCGAGCGCGAGGAACTCGGCGCTCAGATCACGGCAGATCTCTTCGAGGCGCAGGGATGGAGCGTCTGGTTTGTCGGGGCGGGTGTTCCCAACGACGAACTTTTGCAACTTGTAGGAAAGCTCTCTCCGGACGTGCTGTGCGTTTACGGAACCCAGCCGGCCGGCGTTCCCGCTCTGCGGACATTGATAAGTCTTATCCGCGAGGTGGGCGTGTGCGACCAGATGCAAATCCTGGTCAGCGGGGGGATATTCAATCGGGCCGACGGTCTTGCCGACGAGATCAAGGCGGACCTGTTCGCCGAAAGCGCCGCCGAGGCGATCAAGGCAGTGCGCGAATGTCCCGTGCGGATCCCCAAGCCGGACGTACCGGAACCGGGACGCCGTCGCAAGCGGAAGAAAACCACCGCGGCGCGGGCTGCGAAACTTCGGAAAGTGAAGGCCGCTCTTACGGCGTAATACTTGGCGCCGGATCAGGAACGATCTTTACATATCGAAAATCTTGCCCGGATTGAGAACGTTGTTGGGGTCCAGTGCACGCTTGATCGCACGCAGCATGTCCAGGTGCGCCTCCGAGACGAAAGTGGACATTGCCGCCTTCCGCTTGTGCCCGATACCGTGCTCGCCGGAGATCTTCCCGCCGAGTTTCGCGGTCGCTTCGTACAACTCGTCGAGTACTTTGGGCAGGATGCGTTCATATTCTTCTACCGGCATACCCGCCGGCTTGACGATTCGCGTGTGGATGTTCCCGTCGCCGGCGTGTCCGTAGCAGGGGATCGCCAGGCCGTACTTCGCCTTCAGGCGGCTCATTTCCTTTACGAGCGCCGGGATCGACGCTATCGGAACGACCAGGTCCTCGTTTCCCTGGCAGGTCGAAACCACCTTGAACGCCTCTGCGATATTTCGTCTGATCTTCCAGCATCTTTCGGAGGTGGTGAAGTTGTCGGCTACGTAGACCTCGAACGCCCCGGCAGCGAGGCACATCTCGCCGACCGATTCGTACTCGCGCTGGACCTGCGCCTCGTCAGGCCCGTCAACGGTGATAAGCAGCATTGCCCCCGCGTCGTGGTAGGGGATCGTCTCGTTGAGATACTCGCAGGCTGCCTGGAAGGCGCTTTGGTCCATGAACTCGATGGCAGTGGGAATTATCCCGCTGTCGGTCATGATCTTCGGTACGGCGGATATGGCGTCCCGGGGA
>JAJRYB010000059.1 GCA_024275995.1 Planctomycetota bacterium
AAAAATCGAGATACTCCGAAGGTTCGGCAGCGACGTAGAGGTTGTCACGGCTGTACCTTGACGGGCGGCGCGCCAATCAGCATATTTCACAATGCAGGGCCCGTTCCGTGAACATTCATCCGGGAGACATTCGATGGATGCCATATGGATTATCGTCGTCACCTTTGTCGGATACCTGGTCGCCTATCACACCTACGGCAGATTTCTCGCCCGGAAGGTCTTCCACCTGAGCAACGAAGCGCTCGTGCCGTCGCGGGAGTTCGAGGACGGCCTGGACTACGTCCCGACGAAACGCGGGATCATTTTCGGGCATCATTACACATCCATCGCGGGAACCGGACCGATCGTTGGACCGGCGATCGGCATTATCTGGGGATGGGTGCCGGCCCTGATATGGGTGTTCGTCGGATCGATCGTAATGGGAGCGGTGCACGATTTCGGTTCGCTGGTTATCTCGCTTCGCAACCAGGGCAAGAGCCTTTCGGAAATCACGGCGCGGTACATCAATCCCCGCGCACGAACATTGTTTTTCCTGATAACGTTCCTGGAGTTGCTTATCGTCATAGCGATTTTCGGCGTGGTTATTTCGGCGATATTCAATATGTATCCAGGATCGGTGATTCCGATCTGGCTTCAAATTCCAATAGCGGTCTGTCTCGGCCTGGCGATTTACAAGTGGAAGCGAAACGTGACCTTGGCGACGATGGTTGCGATTATCGCGATGTACGCGACCATTTTTCTCGGACAGTGGATACCATTTGAAATGCCTTCGGTGGCGGGCATTCCCGCAACGGGCGTCTGGGTACTGGTGCTGCTGGCGTACGTTTTCATAGCCTCGACGATTCCGGTAACCGTTCTGCTCCAGCCACGGGATTACATCAACGCGTGGCAGCTTTTTGTCGCAATGGCGCTTTTGATAGCCGGCGTGGTGGGAGCTACGATAGTGGTGCGGGGCGGGTTCACCGTTACGGCGCCGGCATATAACCCCTCGCCAAGCGGCGCGCCTCCGATGCTTCCTTTCCTGTGCGTGGTAATCGCATGCGGTGCAATATCGGGCTTCCACTCCCTGGTCGCCTCGGGAACGACGCCCAAACAGTTGCGACAGGAGGGCGACGCCCAGTTCGTCGGGTACGGATCGATGCTGATGGAAGGCGTGCTGGCAGTGCTGGTGATCGTTGCGGTGGCGGCTGGGTTCGGAATGGTCCGTGACGCAACGACCGGCGCGTTTACGACCTCCGCTGCTCCGTGGCAGGGGCATTACGCTACGTGGGGAAACGTGACGGGCGGGCTGGGCGCAAAGCTCAAGGCCGTCATCGACGGTTCGGCAAACATGATCTCCACGATCGGCATTCCAAAGACGATCGCTACGATTATCATGGGCGTTTTTGTCGTGTCGTTTGCGGGGACGACGCTCGACACGGCTACGCGCATCCAGCGATATGTGATCTCCGAACTTGGCAGCGACTTCAAAATATCTCAACTGTCCAACCGATGGATTGCGACAAGTATCGCCGTTATCACGGCCGGCGCCTTGGCGTTCGCCACGGGCGCCAGCGGAACCGGGGCCATGACGCTCTGGCCCATGTTTGGGGCGGTCAACCAGCTCCTGGCGGCGCTGGCGCTGCTGCTTATTACGCTGTACCTGAAAAAGAAAAACCCATGGAGCTACTTCCTGACGCTGATACCCTGCCTGTTCATGCTTGCGATGACGATATGGGCGATGGTGTGGAACGAGATGACCTATTTGCATAAGGGTCGCTGGCTGCTGGTCGGCATCAACGGCATGACGCTGCTGCTGGCGATTTGGATGGTCGTTGAGGCCTTCGTGGTGTTTTTTACGCCAGGTTGCGCGGAACGGCAACCGGAGGGTTGTGCGTAATACCGCCTTCCGCAAAAAGACCTTTTTTGCCCGTTCCGGGGGCTGCGTTAAAGTTTCCGAGGCCAGGTGCCGAAGTATAACGGCAAGGAATTATTGATCTTCGTATTGGCGGTGCAATCCGCCTTAGCGGACTGACTGGGAAAGTCGGGGTCGCGCGTCGACGTAACTCGCTTTCAAGATACGAGGAGCAGAAAAATTTGGCCTCAGGCGCTGCCAGATTTCGGCGGCGGGTAATTCCAGGAGGAGGACCCGCCGCCATTCCTTTGCGCAGCGTGAGCGTGAAACGATTTACCGGGCGTATTCGATGTGGCGAACCTCGCGCACGACGGTAACCTTCACCTCGCCGGGGTACTCCATTTCGTCCTCGACTCGACGGGCGATGTCCCGTGCGACCTTCAGCGAAAGCTTGTCGTCCACCTGTTCGGCATCCACGATCACCCTCACCTCGCGACCGGCCTGAATTGCATAGGCGGTCTTGACGCCCTCGAAGGTCATGGCGATCTCTTCCAGTTTCTGGAGACGCTGCACATAGCGCTCCAGCGTCTCGCGCCGCGCGCCTGGACGCGACGCGCTCACCGCGTCGGCGGATGAGATTATCGGCGTATACAGGCTGGAAGCCTCCACGTCGCCGTGATGTCCGACCACCGCGTTGACCACCTCTTCCTTTTCGCCGTAGCGCTTGCACAGGTCGGCGCCGATCTTGGGATGGCCGCCTTCCACCTCGTGGTCGACCGCCTTGCCGATGTCGTGCAGCAGGCCGCACCGTCGGGCGAGTTGACCGTTCAGGCCCAACTGCTCGGCGATCACCTGCGAGAGATACGCCACTTCGATCGAATGTTTCAAAACGTTCTGACCGTAGCTTGTCCTGAAGTGCAGCCGGCCCAGCAGCGTTATCAGCTTGTTGTGCAGGCCGCGAACGTTCGCTTCCATCATCGCCTGTTTTCCGGCGTCGAATATCTGCTTGTTTACGTCCTTCTCGACGCCGGCGACGACTTCCTCGATGCGTGTCGGATGGATCCTGCCGTCCTGGATCAGCTTCTCCAGCGATCGGCGGGCGATCTCCCGGCGCACCGGGTCGAACGCCGAAACCACCACCACACCCGGCGTGTCGTCCACGATAACGTCGACGCCCGTGGCCTTCTCGAATGCCCGGATGTTGCGTCCTTCCCTTCCGATGACACGCCCCTTCATGTCGTCCGACGGAATATCCACAGCCGAGACCGTCCTGTCGCACGTGTGATCGGCGGCGTAACGCTGGATCGCCTGCGTGAGTATCTCGCGTGCCTCGGTCTCCGCCGTCTCGCGGGCCTCCTCGAGACGCCGCTCGACGAACTGGGCGGTCTCCTGCTCCATGTCCTTTTCGACGTGTTCGAGCAGAATCTTCCTGGCCTCGTCCGTCGAGAGATTCGCGACTTTCAGTAATTGGCTCTTCTGCTGGGCGATCAGTTCGTTCAGATGACGGTCCTTGTTCGCCAGCGATTTTTCCCGCTCGTGAATCGCCCGGTCGGACGCATCCAGCATGCGTTCCTTCGTGTTGAGCGTGTCGAGTTTCTGGTCGATCATGTCCTCCCGCTTCGAGAGGCGTTTTTCCTCGCTGCGCAACTCCTTGCGGGTCCCTTCGGTCTCCTTGTCAAACTGCTTGCGGAGATTGATCAGCTCATCCTTCGCTTGCGCCTCCGCCTGGGCGATAATCTTCTGGGACTGTGCCTCTGCCGTGGCGCGGGCGGCCTGAATCTCTTTCTCGGCGGCGATCCGTCGAGACCGGTCCAGAACCCTCATCACGACGACAACTATCACGATCAGCAGCAGCCCGATACCCAGCATCAAAACCGTGTTAACCGGATCCATTCCCTGGGCAGCAAGCAGGCATGAAGACACTCTCATGGCGCACGTCCTTTCTATATCGGGAGCGTTTTGCGGAAAGCCCAGGTATGCGCCAAGCAGGCCCGCCAGCCGCTACGTACAGAGCAACCGGCGCCGCCGTCGGGCTTTTCGCCGCACGGGTGACGAGTGGTCCGTTTTGCAATACATCTGACGGACCTCGTCAGAACCCAACGCGGCGGACAGGTTCACAAAAGCCTCATCCAGCTTCCCTGCTTTCCGAACTTTCGCCCGGAAGCGGGGGATCACATTCTCGAGCGCTAACAGACCAATCGTCCCCGGCCGTTCTGAATAAGCGTCCGGCACGAAACACCCGCCCGCGCCTCGCGGCGCAGACACATCAGTCTCTTATCCGCCCCAAGAATGGTACTTCGATGGCTCATGGTGAACTCTATAGCCCGAAGGCCTCGTCCCGAGACTTGCTAAGCCCGGGGACGATTCAATCGACGCTCCACGCTGGGGAGGGTCCTTTTCCTGTTGCTCCCAAAGGGCGACCCGCCAACGTATTTACCGGCCGATACTTCCGGTACTGCTTCAAACGACCGATAAGTGAACGCCGCTCGTCGGACGGCCTGCTTGTTGAGCTTTTCCGGCCGTCGCTCTGAATCCATGGCCGATACTTCGATCGACCATACGAAAAACACTTCACAACACCTTTTTATGATATCGACCGTTTCCCGGACCGGTCAAGTACAAAAAGATATACTTGCCGAAACGTGGCGCGGTCGCGGGTGATGTTTCACCTGAAAAGCAACTCTCTGCCTGGCATAGAGTTGTGGAGATACGCGCGACAGGAACCGAACCTGTAGACTGACGCAATATTGACGGGAACAAATGACGCTCAGCCAAACCCCCAGCTTAATCCCCAAGCAACGGCAGCGCGTAACGATGCAACCCGATGCGACGGGAAGCGAGAAAAAGACCGGATGCCATGGAGAAAAGAAGACTCGTAAACTTTTACGGGGTGCAGGAATAAGCGACGCTCTGCGAGACAGAGCGAAACGCCGAACTACGCCGTGTAGGACTCGAACCTACGACCCGCTGATTAAGAGTCAGCTGCTCTACCAACTGAGCTAACGGCGCGGTTCACGCCTGCAACCTCTCCGGGCCGCAGGCGCGAAAGCGTCAGTTTATAGGGGTTCGACGCGGACCGGTCAAGCGTAAATCTGCGTTTGGTAACGAGCGGCTGGGCTCCTACAGTTCGTGTTTGTCTTTCGGTACGTTCTGTTCGACGATTGCGATCAGGGTCTTGAAGTTCGTGAGCTTCCACGAGTCCAGCCGGAGTTTCCGATCGTCGTTATAGTACAGGTCCAGGATACCTTTTTTGATCTGGGAAGCGTCCAGGCGGGTTACGTTTGACCAAGGGAGTTTTTCCTTGTTGCAATAGGCGTAACTGATTCCTTCGGCGTCGGCGACGCACTTACGTTTCAGGAACATGACACCCCAGATCGTCAGGGCAAGCCCCGGCGGGATGAACACGAACGGGCCGAAGTAGTTGAACGCCCAGACCATCCAGGCGTTCATGTCTTCGGCAAAAGGCTTGTGCGGGTACATGTCCCTGATAAACGCATCGACGAAGCAGTAGATGCCCAGGGCCAGCAACATCCCGGCTGCGATGAACAATCGCACGGCGGGGTCTTTGGTGGCACGACATTCGATTTGTTGCGGCTGTGTTTCAGTCATGCTTTCCGGCTCCATTATGTCCGCTGCGCGAAGGTCGAATTGCCCCCGTAAGCTACAGCGCTGCCGGTATTTTGCCAAGCAGTTTTTGCCGCTCACGACAAAAAGCGGAGTTGACAGGTACTCAGCCCGCCACTAGAGTATGTCGCTCTACACGGTTGTCCGGGGGGTTTTGTTGCAGGAAGCCGCAGGTCGCGGAGGCCTCGGCGGGTACAACGGAAAGCCAAAGATTTGCAAGACAAGGAGCGATAAATAATGGCGGTCAAGATAGGCATTAACGGTTTCGGTCGCATCGGTCGCTTGGTGTTCAGGGCGATGTGCGAAGATCCGGAGAGGTTCGATATCGCGGCGATCAACGATCTTGCGGATGCGGACATGCTGGCGTACCTGCTGAAGTACGACTCGACGCAGGGCCGGTTCCCCGGAAAGGTCGTCGCCAAACAGGACGCGCTGGTGGTCAACGGTAAAGAGGTGAAGGTGCTCTCCGAGCGCGACCCGGCGAACCTGCCGTGGGGCGAGTTGGGCGTGGAGGTCGCCATCGAGGCGACGGGTATTTTCCGCGACAACAAGAAGGACGGAAAGCCCGGCTACGACAGCCACCTCGACGCAGGCGCACGGAAGGTGATCATCTCCGCCCCGTCCAAGGGCGACGCCACGATGGTTGTCCTCGGCGTCAACGACGACGTTCTTACCAACGAAACCAAGTGCGTTTCCAACGCATCCTGCACGACCAACTCCCTGGCGCCGGTGGTGAAAGTGCTGCACGAGCAGATCGGGATCGTTAAGGGACTGATGGTTACCTGCCACGGGTACACGAACGATCAGAAGATTCTGGACATGGTCCACTCGGACAAGCATCGCAGCCGGGCCGCGGCGATCAATATCATCCCCACGACGACCGGCGCCGCGGTAGCCGTCGGAAAGGTCCTGCCGGAGATGAACGGAAAGCTGGACGGGTACGCCCTTCGCGTTCCCATTCCTGCCGGTTCGATTACCGACCTGACGATCGAAATGAGCAAGGACACGAACATCGAGGAAATCAACGAGGCGATCCGCGTCGCGGCGGAAGGTCCGATGAAGGGTATCATCGAATATTGCACCGACCCGATCGTCTCCAGCGACATCGTCCACAACGCGCACAGCAGCATCTTCGATGCCGGCAACACCAAGGTCATCGGCGGGAACATGGTCAAGGTCACCATGTGGTACGATAACGAGTGGGGCTACTCTAACCGTACAGCCGACCTGGCGGAGAAACTCGCGTCGCTGTGACGATTTCGTTCGGTGTTGGAAAATAACGTGTTTTCGAAAAAGATGGGCTTGTCCGTTCGGACAAGCCCATCTTTTTTCATTACGGGTTTCGCAGAGGGGAAGCGCCCGGGTAAGCGATTATTTTTTGTAGAGCACGATCGGGCAGTTTCTCAGCGCCTGATCGAATATCTCGTTTTGCAGGAGGCTGGACAAGCAGTTCAATGCCGTCCGCTCGGCATTTTCCGAGGGCTTGGCCGTTCCTTCCGTGCGTTTGGTCACCTGGATAACGTGGAAGCCGAACCGGGTGCGCACGATTGGGGAGATATCGCCCACTTTAATGTCGAAGGCCTGCATTGCAAACGGCGGGACCATCCTGGCGAACTCGAATTCGCCCAGGTCGCCGCCGTTCTTTCCGGACGGACCTTCCGAATGCGCCTTTGCCGCGTCGGCGAACTTGATCTTGCCCGCGCGGATATCCGCGACGATGCCCTCCAGCTTCGCCACCGACGCTTTCTGCTTTTCAGTCGATTCAAGCGGATCGCACTTGATGAGGATGTGGCTGGCTCGGACCTTCGTTCCGTTGAAGTAGGCGGGGTTGGACTTGATGAACGCCGCCACCTTCGCCTTGCTCGTCCGCTCGGTAAGAAGATTGTTCGCGCGGGCCTGGTCCTTAAGATGCTCCTCGGTGACGCCGACCTTTTTCATGAGCTGCTCTGCCGTCATCTGGAGTTTGCCCGCTTCTTCGGCGATCTGTCCCTTGATCGTATCGAGGTCTTCCTTGCGATACGTTACCTTGTTGGCTTCCATGTACGCGCTGATCAGCGCCTGGAAGATCATGTCGTTTACGATTTTGTTACGGAGGCGGCTGCGCTGGACCTGCGGAGCCGAAGCGGGCATCTCCTGCATCAGTTTCTCGATGCGCTGCGACGTTATCCGCACCTTTCCGACCGTGGCGACGAGCTTGGGGCCGCTCGTCGGCCTGGTCGAAGGCGCCGTCGCGGCAGGGGCGTTTGCACCGGAAGGACCGCCGGCGAGAAGCGGTGAGACGAACAGCAGAACGCACACGTTCAATAACAGGGGTAATTTGCAATTCACTTCAGGCTCCATCCATGGTTGGGCCGGCGCCGCAGCCGCGACGCTGCGACTGCGAGGAAGGCCCGATTCGTATCGGGAACGGGGAATTATCCATATCGCGGGCATAAAATGCAAACGAAGTCGGCCTTCTTTCGGCGGGGGATTGAAATGCGAGACGTTCCGCAAGAGAATGCGCAGCTACCTTTCGGAACAAAAACAAGGAAACCGGACATGGCGACAAAAAAAACAATTTCGGACATCGACACTGCCGGCAAGACGGTGCTCGTTCGCGTGGACTTCAACGTGCCGCTGGATGGCGGTTCGATCACCGACGACAAGCGGATTCGTTCCGCCTTGCCGACAATCGAGGCGCTCATCCGCGGCGGCGCGAAAGTAGTGCTGATGAGCCACCTTGGCAGGCCCAAAGGCCAGGTCCGCCCGGAGTTCTCGCTCCGACCGGTCGCCGAGAGGCTCGGCGAGCTTCTTGGTAAGACCGTCAAACTCGGCCCGGTGGAAATCGTCGGCCGGGAGACGGCGAAACTTGTCGGGGAAATGTCCCCCGGCGACGTCGTGTTGCTAGAGAACGTCCGTTTCGACGCGCGCGAAACCAGCAAGGACGAGAGCGAATGCATGGAACTGGGCGAGGAGATTGGCTCGCTGGGCGAGGTGTACGTCAACGACGCCTTCGGAACCTGCCATCGCAGGCATGCCAGCATGTACGGCGCCGCAAAGGCGATCCGCGCCGCCGGCGGTCCCGCCGTGGCGGGCCTGCTCGTCGAGAAAGAGATAAAGTATCTTCACCAGGCCGTCAGCGATCCCAAGCGGCCCTTCGTCGCCATCCTTGGCGGCGCGAAGGTTTCCGACAAGATCACGCTCATCTCGACACTGCTGGAGAAGGTGGAAAAGATACTGATCGGCGGCGCGATGGCATATACGCTGCTCAAGGCGAAGGGCGCTTCGGTCGGAAAGAGCCTCGTCGAGGAAGATCGCGTTGCGGAAATGAAAGACCTGCTCGATAAGGCGGGCGAGAAGGTCATGCTCCCGTGCGATCACCTGGCTACGGACGATTTCGAAAACGGCGGGCCCGTAGCGGTGGACGGGACGGACATACCCGACGGTCTGATGGGAATGGACATAGGCGAGGCGACGATCGACGCCTACCGGAAGGTAATCGCGCCGGCGGGGACCATCGTGTGGAACGGCCCGATGGGCGTCTTCGAGCGGCAGGCGTATGCCGCCGGTACGCAGGCCGTCGCACGCGCGGTTGCCGAAGCAACCGACCGGGGCGCCGTAACGGTGATCGGAGGTGGCGATTCGGCGGCCGCGGTCGAACAGATGGGACTTTCCGACAGGATGACGCACGTATCGACGGGCGGCGGGGCGTCGCTTACGTACCTGGAAGGCAAGCCCATGGGTCCCATCGACGTGCTGGACGATAAATAATCGTCACGAATCATCCCGTGTGCGCGGATTGCAAACGCTGGACGCCGCGGGCGATGGGGGGTATAATCCGTGTCACGGGAATAAGCCCATCGAACGCTCGGTGGGCTTTGTTCACGAATGGATCGTGCGAATGGAACGCGGAAATCCGTGGAAAACTTTACCGTCCGGGCCCTTGGTGGCGCCGTCGCTCCTGGCGTGCGATTTCGCTCGCGCCGGCGAGCAAATCGACCTGGCGCTCTCCGGGGGGGCGGACCTGCTGCACTTCGACGTGATGGACGGGCACTTCGTTCCGAACCTGTCTATGGGCCCGCCTGTCTGCCAAAGGCTGAGAGAATACACCGATGCGCCGCTGGACGTGCACATCATGGTGACGGACCCCGCCTACTACATCGAACGTTTCGCCGAGGCTGGCGCCGACAGCATTACGTTTCACATCGAAGCGACCGATGAGCCGGGGAAACTTATCGACCGCCTCGACGAGCTTGGGCTTGGCGCCGGCGTTACGATACGTCCCGCAACTCCCGCCGAAGCGATCGACGAGGTGATAGCAGCGGTCGACCTGGTGCTCGTCATGACGGTCGAACCGGGGTACGGCGGGCAGAAGTTCCTGCCGGATATGCTGGACAAGATCGCCTCCCTGCGTGGTAAAATGCGGGACGATCAGCGTCTGGAAGTGGACGGTGGAATAAACCCCGAAACGGCTGGCCTCTGTGCCCGCAGCGGCGCGGATGTGTTCGTAGCCGGCGAGAGCATATTCGGTTCCAAAGACATATCTTCAGCCGTCGGATCAATCAGGCAGGCGTGACGGAAGCTTTACGTATGACGAAGATATACCTCATGAAGACGGGACGCACGAGATGGCAGGAACAGGACCGTCTCGAATCGTCCGCGGGTTCTCCACTGACTCCCCAGGGGGCGCAGTTCGTCTGTGATATTGCCGAGCAGCTTTCCGCAATGCCCATAGCTGCGATCTACGCCGCCACCGGCGAGGCGGAGAGGGAAACGGCGGGGCTTCTCGCGGGAAAACTGGGATTGAAGGTCCGCACGAACAAAGACCTTCACGAGATCGATTATGGCCTGTGGCAGGGGTTGACCTCCGAGGAGATCAAGCGTCGCAACCCCAAAGTGTACCGGCAGTGGACCAGCGCGCCGACGACGGTCTGCCCGCCCGACGGCGAAACCCTCGACGAGGCGCAGAGGCGCGTGCGAAAGGCGCTGGAGGGAATCCTTAAACGTCAGAAGGGAAAAGCAGCCTTGCTGGTGCTGCGACCCGTAGCGTTGGCGCTGCTTCGTTGCCTGCTCCATGGCGATAAAATCGAGACGGTCTGGAAAGACGCCGATCCGTCCTTCACGTGGTGCAGCTACGACGTGGACATCAACGGGAAGACGACCTGAACAAAGATTGCACGACATTTGAGATCTGAGATCTGAGATCTGAGACTCGGGAGTAGAGATGGGTGAGAACGGCGAAGAAACGTTTCAACCTTACGACGCCAAGGTGTTCGCCGGTCCGGCCATGCGCCGCAAGCGGGACGTTCCGGACGGGCTTTGGATGCGCTGCCCGGAATGCGAGGTGATGCTGTACCGCAAGGTGGTGACGGAGAACATGGAGGTCTGTCCGGAGTGCGGCCACCATTTCCGCGTCGGCGCCGGCGCCCGCATCGGGCAGTTGACTGACCCTGAAAGTTTCGAGGAGCTTTTTACGGATATTCTGCCGGCCGATCCCCTGAAGTTCCGATGGGCGGGAAAGTCCTACGCCCAGAGAATTCGCAAGGAGCAGGAAAAGACCGGAAATACCGAGGCGGTGCTTACCGGTATCGCCTATATCAAGGGAAGACGCATCGCGCTGGGGGTTATGGACGGCGATTTCCTGATGGGCTCGATGGGATCGGTCCTCGGCGAAAAGATAACGCTGCTGATCGAGAAGGCGACGAAAGAAAAACTTCCGCTGGTGATCGTCTGCATGTCCGGAGGGGCGCGCATGCACGAAGGTGCGCTCAGCCTTATGCAGATGAGCAAGACTTCGGCGGCGCTGGCGAGGTTCGACGAGGCGGGCGGGTTGTACGTGTCGGTCCTGGCGGACCCGACTACCGGAGGAACGACCGCCAGTTTCGCCATGCTCGCCGACGTGACGCTCGCCGAGCCGGGCGCGCTGATAGGTTTCGCCGGTCAACGCGTAATAGCGAACACGATCAAGGAAGAACTGCCCGAAGGGTTCCAGCGGGCGGAGTTCCTGCTGGAGCACGGGTTCGTGGACCGGGTCGTTCCGCGCAGCGAGCTGCGCAGCGAAATAGCACGCCTGATCGACTACCTCGTCCGCTAATCGCACGGGGCGCGAATGTCTTCGGGAGTTTCACTCATGACGGAAGAACGGAAGATCAAGCACGATCGCGTCGTGGAGTATCTCCGCTCGCACGACCTGGACGCCGTGCTGCTGAGCCGGCGATGCAATTTCAGCTGGTACACCTGCGGCGCTCACAACCACGTAGCCGATACGTGTGACGTCGGTAACAGCCATCTTCTCGTACGATCGGACGGCGCCGTGGTGCTCACCGACAACATCGAAGCGGCCCGCCTTCGCGCCGAGGAACTCGCCGGCGGGGACATCGAGGTAATCGACTTTTCCTACTGCGACGCCCAATCGCGATCCAATGCCTTCGCCGTCGCCACCTCGCTCCTGCGCGTCGCGAGCGATGCGCCGCTGAACGGTATCGACGCGGCACCGCTGGCGGGGGACTTCGATTCCCTGCGATGGACACTCACCGAATGGGAAATCGGGCGGTATCGCTCTCTTGCCGACGATACCGTCGCCGCGGTCGAGTCGTGCGCACGTGCAGCCAGGCCCGGAATGACCGAGAACGAACTCGCCGGCTCACTTGCTTCGACCCTGCGGGCGAAAAACTGCCTTCCGTGGGTGCTGCTGGTCGGCGCGGACGAAAGGGTCGAGCGGTTCCGCCATCCGCTCGCGACGGACAGGCGGGCCGAGAGGTACGTTATGCTGGTCACATGCGCAGAGCGGGACGGGTTGATAGCGAACTGCACGCGGTTCGCGTCGTTCGGGTCGGTCTCGGACGAACTTGCGGACAGGCACCAGGCGGTCTGTACCGTGGATGCGGCGATGATCTCCGCAACCAGGCCGGGCGAGACGCTTGGCGATCTGTTCGCCATAGTGCAGGAAGCATACGCAGCCGTCGGATTCCCGGACCAGTGGCGGATGCACCATCAGGGCGGATCGTGCGGATATCTTCCGCGAGAGATCAAGGCCACTCCGGGCGAGACTACACAGGTGCTGGCGGATCAGGCGTTCGCGTGGAATCCGTCCATCACCGGTACCAAGAGCGAGGACACTATCCTCTGTCGCGGCTCAGGGACGGAACTGCTGCACGGGCGGACGGACTTCCCGGCGATCAGCGTCGAGTACAACGGCGCGGCGATGGACCGACCGGCGATTCTGGAGCTGTAGAAACAGGCATCAGGCATCAGGCAACGGGCTACTGGGGACCGGCTCCTGACTACCGGCTACTGGTTCTTCCTGCGTGGTGTTCTCCTTTTTCTGTCGGCCTCGCCTGCGGGGTCTTCTATCAGGCTTCTGGGTCTCAGGTGCGGAAACGTCCCCTGTGGCGGCGTTATTTTCTTTATCGTCCGAGGGCTTGTCCGCCGGGGTATTTGCGCCGGTATCCGCCTTTTCCACGGATGAGGCGGCATCATTCTGTGCGTCCGTTTTTACCGCAGAACGTTTCCTGTGGCGGCGTCCGCCACGCCGGCGTCTCTTTTTTTTCGTCACCGTCGCGTCTCCGTCGGCGGCCTGGTCTCCGTCAGACTGTTTGGCGTCGTCCGGCTGCTTGCCGCTTTCACCTTCCGGCGTCTCGTCCGTCTTGTTTTTCTTGTGACGCCTGCGTCTTGATTTTTTCGGCTGGTCCGTCCCATCGCCCGCGTCGGTATCTTCCGAGGCTTGTTCGCTCTGCCCGGTGGAAGGCATCTTGCCGAGTGTCGCTGTCGGGATTTTGGCGGTTCCTTCCCCTCCGGCGCGATCGGGCCCGGCGCTTACCTTGCTGCCACGGTTGTTTGTGCAGGTGAGATTGATTTCGTCGCCGGAAAGATCCGGATCGGCCTTGATAACGATGCTCCGTCCGGCGTCGGCTTCCAGTTTCGCTATCTGGGCGCGATGGTGGTTGGATAACTGGTGCGCCGCCGCGGGTGTAACAGTCACCGTTACGGTGGAAACCTGCTCGTTCGATATCGCGCGCTGGAGCTGCCTCAGTACGAACATAGCCTGCGATTCAGCCGACTTTATCAGTCCCGTCCCGTCACAGGCGGAGCATCGGTCGTAGATGCTGTCCTTAAGCGACGGGCGCACGCGCTGGCGCGTCATCTCGACTATTCCGAAACTGCTCATGCGAAGGACCTTGGTCTTCGCCCGGTCTTTGCGGACGGCGTCCCGCAACGCCTTTTCCACCTTGCGCCGGTTCTTCTCGTCGCGCATGTCGATGAAGTCGATCACGATCACGCCGCCAAGGTCGCGCAGGCGGAGTTGACGCGTAATTTCCCCCGCCGCCTCCAGGTTCATCTTCGTCGCGGTCGTTTCGGCGTCCGAGTGCTTGCGGAACCGTCCGGAGTTCACGTCTATGGCTACCAGCGCCTCCGTCTGGTCGATTACCAGCGACCCGCCGGATTTCAGCTCGACGCGGCGCGAGTACATCCGCTCGATTTCCTCTTCCAGGCCACTCTCGTGGAAAAGTCCCTCGCTTCCGGTGTAGCACTCTATCCGGTGCTTTCCTCGCGGCATGGCGACTCGGAGGAACTCGTCGACCTTCCTGGCGATCTCCGGGCTATCGCAGATGACGCGCTGGATGTCCGAGTTGTATATGTCCCGTAGCGTCCGGATCACCAGGTCTGATTCCTGGTATATCTCAGCCGGCGCCTTATCGGACTTGATGCGCTCCTGCACGGACTGCCAGAGTCGCACCAGGTAGTTCAGGTCTCTTTTGAGGTCGCGCTTGGTGGTTTCAAGACCGGCCGTGCGAAGTATGAATCCCATCTCGTCGGGAAGATCGAGTTCATCGAGCATGGCGCGCGCCTTGGCGCGGTCCTCGTCGTCCTCGATCTTTCGCGATACGCCCAGGCGACTCATGCCGGGCATGAGCACGAGGCAGCGTCCCGGGATGGACAGGTACGTCGTCAGCGTCGGGCCTTTGGTTCCGATGCCCTCCTTGGTCATCTGCACGAGAACCTCCTGCCCGCGCCGCAGGCAGTCCTGGATGGGCGGCCTTTCGCGGTGGGGGCGCTTGCGCCCGACGGGTTCGGTTTTCTGCTGACCCTTGGGGAAGTATTGGGGGTGCACGTCGCTGACATGCAGGAAGCCGTTCTTGGCGAATCCGAAGTCGACGAACGCCGCTTGGATTCCCGGCTCGATGTTGTTCACGCGCCCCTTGTAAATGTTGCCCACGTGCGAGGCGTTCGACGCCCGCTCGATGTACAGTTCTTCCAGCACGCCGCCGTCGAGAATGGCGATGCGGCATTCCTGTCCTTCAACCGTGTTGATAAGCATTTCTTTTTTCATGATCCGTCTCACGTTGTCGCCACAAAGTAAGGGGCTACAGGTCGTAATCCACTCGCGTTCGCGTCACGGCGGCAAGGTCTCTGCGATCGTCGAGTCCCAGCAGGTTCAGTACCTCGCCGGGACGCGCCCACAGGTCGTCGCAGCCGACAGCGTCCCATCGCAGTACGTCGCTCGACACGGTGAGGCCTTCGATGAGGACCTTTACGTCGATGGTCCGGTGTTTTTTCGGAGCATTGCGCCGCTTCGACGTGGTTGCCCGTTCGACCGTCCAGTTCTCGCGCCGGTTCAGATCGGCTATTCGCGACCGGACCCGCTCGGCACGATTTGCCGAAAGCGGCAGTTCGCAGGCAATCCGGCGTGGTTGAGGCGATTGTTTACCGGCCAACCTCTGCGCCCGGAGAAAATGCATCCCGCACGGCGCGTTTTCATTCAATCGCCGCAGCAGGTCACCTTCGTCGGGCGAATCCTGCGTTTCCTCCAGCCGGATTACCAGCATTTCATCCATGCCGGTGACGCCGACCGGTTTTGGACAGGGTAGCGAAATTTGCGGATGCGGGTTGAACCCCCGCGTATACCGCAAGGGTAACGCCGCCCGCACAGTCGCTCGATCCATCGCCCGCATCATATCGCGATGCGAGAGAAACCTCAGGTCGCCTTCGACGCTCAGCCATATGCCCCATCTTTGTGGCAAGAAGTAGTAGTGTTCCTTTCCGGTTCTGTTGTTTCGTTTCGCCAGGTTTTCGTCGAAGCCGCGGGGTCGCCCGCCAGTCGATCCGACGTCCAGCCTGTGTGTTGGTTTAAACAGGTTCTAATCCTGCATCGCCTTGGGGAGAACGCTCCTCGTTTCGACTCGCAGGTACTTGATCACTTCTTTATCGGTTTCGAAGCCCATCACTCGCCTCGAAATCCGCATCGCGTTGTCCATCGTAATCAATCGGATGATCTGCTTGATTTCTGGAATCGCCGACGGCGCGCAGGAGAATATCCGCAGACCCATGCCAAGCAGCAGCAGCGTAAAAACGGGATCGCCCGCCACTTCACCGCACACGCTCACCGGAACGTCGTGGCGTTGTCCCGTACGGATCACCTGTTTCAACAGTCGCAGCACCGCCGGATGCGCGACCGAGAAGAGCGAGGCCACCCGTTCGTTTCCGCGGTCGACGGCGAGGGTGTACTGGACAAGGTCGTTCGTTCCGATGGAGAAGAAGTCCACTTCTTTGGCGAACGCGTCGCACTGGAGGGCGGCCGAGGGCGTCTCGACCATCATCCCGATTGGAATGTCGGCGCGGTGTTCGAGGTTCTCTTCTTCCAGGTCTTCCGCAACGTCGCGTACGATGGTCTTCGCCTGCCTCAGTTCGAGGATATTCGTAATTAGCGGGAACAGCATCGACACTTCGGCATCGATGCTCGCCCTGAGGATCGCGCGGATCTGCGTCTTGAACATCGGAAGGTTCTGAAGGCAGAAGCGGATGCTCCTGCATCCGAGGAACGGGTTCGGCTCCGGCATGCGGGCGCGGGACTGGGTGTACTTGTCGGCGCCGAGATCGGTAGTGCGAATGACAACGGTGCGATCTTTGCAGGTATCGATCACCTGCCGATACGCACGGTAATGATCTTCCTCGGTCGGTTCGCTGTCGGCGCCGAGGTACAGGAACTCCGTCCGGTACAGGCCGATTCCGTCGCCGCCTTTTTCGAGGACGGTATCGACCTCCTCTGGGAACTCTATGTTTCCCAGCAGGCGGATTTCGTGTCCGTCGCGCGTAATTGCGGGCAGGTCGCGCAGCGCGTCCAGACTGTGCAGGAACTCCACCTGTTCGTGCGCGATTTTCGTGTACTCAGCCAGCGTCTTTTCATCCGGATTGATGACGACCGTTCCTCGGTTCCCGTCGATAATCACCGTGTCGCCGCCGGCGGCTTCTCCGGTTATGTCGTTCAGCCCGACCACCGCCGGTATTCCCAGCGCGCGTGCGACGATGGCGGTGTGGCTGGTCTGCCCTCCTGCGTCGATCGCCATTCCCAGAATGTGCCGGCGATCCATACCGGCGGCCTGGCTGGGAGTAAGGTCGTGAGCGAGGACGATCACGTCTTTCGCGAGATGCGAGAGGCTTTGACGGCGCTGGCCGGTCAGGTTGCGAAGCAACCTCTTTTCGATATCGTACACGTCCTTGACGCGATCGGCGAGGTATTGGGGCATCGCCAGAAATTCCTTGGCGTACCCGCGAAGGACCGTGGCGACGGCGTACTCCGCCGTAACGTGATCGCCGGTGATCGTGTCGGAAAACTTCTTCTGGAGAATCTTGTCGGCGAGCATGCCCAGATGAAAATCGAAAATACTCGCCGTTTCCTTCCCGATGCGCTCGACGGTGCGTTTTTGAAGGTCGAGGATCTCCTTCTTCGAGACTTTGACCGCCTTTTTGAGTCGTGCAAGCTCCGCCTGCGCGTGATCCACCGGCACGTGTCGCTCGGGGATGTCGAAATCCTCGGTGTCGATCACGACCGCCAGTGCGACGGCTACACCCGGCGAAACCGCTATGCCTTTCTTGATCTTCATCTGCATCGTTTCCCGGAGCCGGAAACTTCCGCTGTTCCGTTCAGCCCGTCGTAGTGGCGTCGTTCTCCGCCTCGGCCTGGCGCTCCATGTCGCCGAAACCGTCCTTGACCAGCGCCTCGATTGCGTCCAGCGCTTCCTGTGCGTCCTGACCATCGGCCAGAAGCTTGAGCACCGTGCCCTTCGTAGCCGCCAGACGCATTACCGACATGATGCTCTTGGCATCGACGGTAAGCGAACCGTTGGAAACCTCGATCTTGCTGGCGTACCTGTTGGCAAGCTCGACGAGCTGCATCGCCGGTCGGGCGTGCAGGCCGTACTTGTTGAGGATCGTGACTTGTCTTTCGATCGCAGCCAACGGACGTTCCCCTCGACCACGCAACAGCGCGGGGCGGATGATACAGCGCGAAATAGCTATCCAAGCTCATCAGCTTCCTGGATCAGGTCAATGACGGCTTCCTTCGTTTCACTCTGGCGAAGGAACTTGCGGAAAATGTCTCTCTGCACATGTCTGAAAATGGCTTCCATCGCCTGGAGGTGTTCGTCGGGGTTATCCGGGCTGGACAGAAGAAGGATGATCGAAAAAACCGGTTTGGAGTCCAGCGCGGAAAAATCGATTCCGACGCTGGATCGTCCGATCGTACCTATCGGTCGCTTGATGTCCTTCAACTTGGCGTGGGGAAGTGCGATGCCCTTTCCGATGCCCGTAGTGGCTTGCGATTCCCGCGCTAAAACGGCCTTTCTGATCTTCGGCGCAATCCCGGCCGGAACGGCGCCCGATTCGCAAAGGGCGTCGATCAACTCCGTAATCGCTTCATCCCGCGTCGTCGCCTTCAGCTCGGGGATAATTGCGTCGTTGACCATGATGTCGGATAGCTTCATGTATGTTGCTCCTGTAACTCCTGCCCCCGGCAGTACCCAGCCAAGGTGTCCGATAGTCTACCGTCTCGCGTGCGGGTTGACCAGTGGGTCGGCACGGATTGTTCGCAAGCCGGGGGTTACTGCTGCGGGGGCTCCATCGCTTCGCCATGCCCCACAAGACCCTTGCGATCGCGCGTACGATCCTTGTGACGGCGAAGCTGAGTGATGATCTTGTCCATGCAAGCGTCCATGCACGCGTACAGATCGCTGTCGCGATGCGAGGCGACGAAAGTGTGCTTTCGCTTTGCATGCGCGACGATCTCCACAACGGCGTTGTCCGCCTGGGTGTCAAGAATCACCTCGATGGACTGAATACCGTCGTAAAACTTCGGGAGCTTGGACGCCTTCGATTCCACGTATTCCCGAATGGCGTCGGTTACGTCCATGTGGCGCGCGTTAACGGTGAGATTCACTATCGGTTCTCCTTAGCACTGCAGCGAGAAGTCATTAGCAAAAAAACAATAGTCTCCTGCGGTACAAATAATTATATCAAGTGAAACAAAGTCCGAAATCCGAATCAGTAAAAACTAAAACAACGACGGACGGGGCATCGGCATTTCGGATTGTAAATAGGATATCCGATACCACTTTGCTCGATAGTATCAGGATTTCTTATCCTGCCTCTTAACAACGTCCAGAATCGCCTGCGCGGTTCCACCACCTTCCGGAAGTGGCGTCTCGTTGTCCGGAAGGATCACGCCCCCACTTACAGTAAACCGGAAAGCTTCGTCGATGGTAAGGGGCAGATCGATTACTTCATCTCTTTTCACTGTAATTGTATAACCGGTCACCGGCGTGGGACTGGAGGGTATAAAGATCGTCAGCAGATCGGCGCCTACGGTTTTTCTGATGCTTCTCATACCCGGGCCGGTCACCAGCCCTATGGACCAGATGTCCTTGCGTGGGTATTCCACAGCCACCACACGCGAAAAATCCCGGGTTCGATCGGAAAAAAGAAAATCCGTCACCTGTTTTACGTGCGGGTATATCTGACGGACTACCGGAATCCGGAAAAACGTCCGCTCCAGCATACGCCAGAGTCCGCGACCGAGCCAACTCGCGACGAACCGGCCGAAGAAGTAAATAGCCACGAACCCCAGGAAAAATCCCAGCCAGTTGAAGTAGTAAGCGTCCCAGAACGCCTCGACCGTCTTCCAGGCGTCCTCCGCGCCCTTCAGTGATATCGGAAGGCGGCGAATAACGCACGTGAACTGCACTACGATCCACTGCACGCTGAGGTTCACGTACCTCCCGACGTAATCGTCCACGAAGTTGAAAATGTAGATGAGGATGATAAGCGTGATAACCGTAGGCAGAAAGGCGGCCAGTCCGCGAAAGAAGAATCGCTTGAAATCGGTCACGAAGCTGTCGGACACGTTTTTTGCTAACCTTTCTGAACACCCTGCACGCTCAGGTCGCTCACGAATTGCTCACGATACAGATGACAATAAGAGCTGCCGGTTTTGCTAACCTTTCTGAACACCCTGCACGTTCAGGTCGCTCGCGAATTGCTCACGATACAGATGACAATAAGAGCTGCCGGGTCAATCGTCAAGCATGTCGGAGCGGATTGTGACAGATTGCCCCGCCTCTTCGCCTTGACAGGAGAGGCCCCATGGCGTACGAGAAGGGCGTGCGGTGGCGACGTCGTGGAGCGTGCGTCCGTAACGTGCCTTTTTGCAGGATGTTGTAATGATAATCTTCGTGGTCAATTGCGGCAGCAGTTCCATAAGGTATCAATTGTACGATATGGCGGATGAACGCGCCCTTGCCG
>JAJRYB010000060.1 GCA_024275995.1 Planctomycetota bacterium
AAGCCGACCGGTGGTAAAGAGTCGGTTTCGTTTCTGCCGCCCCGTCGGGGCTTGGTTGTTAACAGCCTATCATCCGGGGGCTTACGCCCCCGGCTAATTTCTGTGCGGCCTTTCAGGCCTCGATAATCGGTCAGTTTGAGTTCCCAGCCATGATCTTACCCTGCCGCGTCCCCGATGTCGTGAATATTCATCGCAGCTTGCGGATCTTGCGGATAAAGACCGGCCGGATCAACCGAACATCGCCGCAGCAGTATTTGGCCCGGGTGTTATTTCTTCAGAAGCTCGGCTGCCAGGTCTTTCCGCATCTGGTACCAGGCGTCCACGTTCGTCGCCCAGGGCGGGTCACCCTTTTCCAGACGCTCCTTGGGATAGATTCCCTCGTCGTAGCGGTCACGTTTTTTCACAGGCTCGCCCTTGAACGCCTTCATCTGGTCCACCGCTTCGGTTAAAGCGATGGGTATGATCCGCCTGATGATTTTGTCCGCGACGTCGCCCTTGCCTTTCTGCTTCAGCAGCCAGGCGTACTCGTAATCCTGCAGCCCGCGTCGATACGCCTTCATCCGCATGGAGGACAGAGGCCCGTCGATCGGCGGCAGGTCAACGTCGGGGAGCATAGCCCCCGGATAGAACAGCACGCCGTTTCCCCACCTGGTCTCGGCAGGCTTGTATTTCGGCTTGGACAGCGGTTCGTTCTTGTCGCCCATATCCATCGCCCACCAGAACGAGCCGTTGAGCTTGTATCGCCAGCATATGGTTCCCCACGTTCGCAGCTCGACGCCGGTGGCGTTGACGACGTGCACGCCGACGGCGGGCTGTCCGCTGTGATAGACCCAGACGGTCTCGCCCAGCTTGACTCGCGGCGAAAGGAAGGCAGGATCGCAGGCGTGCCCGTTCGGTGCCCACCAGCGGATCAGACCCCGCTTGTCGCGCCTGGGATACTTCGCCAGCGATGCGGGATTGGTGTGGGAAGTCCACATCAGGTTGAGATTCCCCTTTCCCGCCCCGGCGTCCAGCGCGTCCTGGAGTTTCTTTTCGTTCTTGCGGGCCCAGGCGCCGTTACCCGCCTCGTCGATAATGTAGACCATGAAACGCCGGTTCTTGTCCCACCCCTTCTTTACGACGTGGTCCCAGAACGCCTTGGCCTGTTCGGTGTACTTTGCCAGCTGCGCCTTCGTGAAGTTCGGGACGCTGCTGTTATATCGCTGGAAGAACGGCGCCCGCCAGAAGCTTACCGCCACGCCTTCGCCTGGCCCGTAGTAGCCGCGCTCCTTGGTGAACAGCGATCCGTCCAGAAGCGTACCGTAGGTCTTGTCGTAATTAGCCCAGCCGGTCTTTTCCCTGAACGGGTTGGGCCCGACGTTGAAACGCTCCGCTATCACGAATCGGTGCCGATGCGCCATCTGGTGGTATCTGCCGGCGACCTTCCACCACTGGTCCACGGGGACCTGTCCGTACTTGAGGTCATGGAACATATACGCCCGGCCGTACATTTCGCCGTATCCGTCAACGTGAGTTTCGTCCGGTATGGTGAAATCGTTCACCGTCAGCACGAGTTTCGCCGTGATCACGACCTTTTTCCCGACGGTAACGCGGATCGGCGCTTCGTACTTTCCCGGCGCCGCGTCGCGGGGGATGTAAATGTCCACCCACACGCCCTGGTTTGGCCCGAGGTCCGTGGTAATATCGAACGGCGCGCCGACGGGCTTGCGCTTCGGATCGTAGGGGTCCCTGAACGGAACGAGCACCTCGGGGTACCATTTTTTGCTGGGCAGGACCTTGCTTTTCGGCGGCCCCCATGTGTACGAGCCGTCCTTGACGTACTGGTAGAGTTCCAGGAACAGCTCGATGTTTTTATCAGCGGGGATGGTTCCCGGGCCTTTCAGGTCGCCTATCTCGACGTTGACGGACTTGACGTCCTTCCCGGCGACGAGCATAAGCTGCGCCGCGACGACTTCGTTTCTGCCGCCGTGCATTGTGAGCGTTTTGGCGGCGGGGTCCCAGAAATGTCTGGAAGCCGGTATCGCCTGGTCCTTGGTGAGTTTCTCGCCATCGCCCAGTCCCATCAGCTTGAGGTTCGCCTCGCCTGCCGACAGCACGCCCGCAAACGGTACGATAGCAAGCACTGCCGTCAAAAGTATGCACATCGGTCTGATCATCACTCGGCTCCTTCGCATGGGTCCAAACGGCGCAACCGTTTTCGGGGCGCGATGCCCCCATCCATGCTATTCAACAAGCGCCGAGGGGCAAAGTCGTTTGACTCCTTCGCGATATTATATCGAACATGCCGAAGGCCCGCTTTGGATACCGACACGGCCCGTCGCGATAGATGTGCAGGGTGTATATCGCCGGGGAAAGCGGCGTCCCGGGCCTTACGGGCCCCGGGCTTTCCGCCGCATGGATTCGGAAAATCAGTGAATTGCCCTAATCCACGATCTTCAGCTTGATCTCGTCGGAATTCGCCTTCAGTTCCGGTGCGTACATTGCGCTCGCTCTCGTCGGCAGGGCGCTGAACTTTCCTGGTATCTCCGCCCGCATACGGTAGGCGATCGAATGTTTCCCACGCGCCAGGCGACGCACGAAGAACGTTACGCGCTCGTCGCGAAGCTCCATGTACGCGCCAAGTCCGTTGGCGCTGTACCCGCTGCGGACCTTTACCGGTTCGAACCCCGCAGCCTTCATGTCCTCGAACATTATGTACTCGTAATCGTTCTTGCTCTCGATCGTCAGCTCGATCTCTACAAGATCGCCGCTCTTTACGGTATCGAGGTTCGCCAGCTCCTTCCGCTCGTACTTCTCGACCTTCCGGTCCACCGCCTGCCCGCGGGAACCTTCCGCCTTGACGGTCTTATCCACGCGGAGGAGCCTGTAATACTTCCGGCGGACCTTGATCTCCAGGCCGGCGTGGGCTATCGGGTCTTCCAGCGTGAAGTTCGTGAGATAGGCGTTGTAGTACAGCGGCCCGGAGCCTTTCTTTCGCAGCTCGATCGTGTGCTCGCCGTCGGTTACTTCCCTGCCGGTGAGGACGAACTTGTTATCGAAGCTGAACAGGTTTTCCTTGTCGATCTTCACTTCCTTGACCTTCTTGCCGTCGAGGAACAACTGGACGGTGAGGTCCGGCCTGTCTTCGCCGCTGGCCTTGATAAAGTCAGCCAGCGCCTCGATGGCGTAGGCGGTGTCGCGCGTCGAGTTCCAGTACGTCGCGTGGCGCCGGTTGTTCAGCAGGTACTTCACGATCCGCGAGGCCTTTTGTCCCTTCGGATCGGTCGCGGCGAGCAGCTTCAGATAGTACGCATGCGCCTCGATCTCGCTGCCGTACCATCGCCACCACCAGCCGGAGTTGGGCAGCTTGAGGAACGCCGTCTGGTTTTCGTCGTCCGAAACGAGATATTGCTCGACGTTGCGGATGAGCATGTCGCGTTTCTCCGTGTCGCCGACCTTGTGGCAGGCAAGGCCGAACATCGCCTTGGCGTATACGCTGATATGGTTGCGATCCTCGTAGAGGAAGCTCCGCATCTCCTCGCTGTCGAGTTTCTCGTCGACGAGCACCATGTAGACCAGCGCGTCGAGGTTGTCGGCGCGTTTTTTCCAGGGAATGGGCGGATTCCGCTTTCGCCCGTTGCGCAGCTTGATAAGCTGGCGTTTCTGGTATCGTCTCAGCCAGTCGATACCGCGCTGAAGCACTGCCGGGACGACGGCAACGTCGTTGGCGCGTGCGATCTGGAGTCCGTGCACGACGACCGCCGTAGTGTGCGGGTAGCTTCGCTCGCCCCAGCCGGAGAACCACCCCCACCCGCCGTCGGAGCATTGCATGCTCGTCAGGCGGTCCAGGCCGGCCTTGACCATCCGGCCGACCTCGGCCCTGTCGAACACCGGGTTCCGCGGCACCCATTTGTTACCGTCCCAGCGTTTGGCGCCGATAAGCCTTTTCCAGTCGTGCGCGCGTTTCACGTCGTCGCCTATTTCCTGCGCGTTCAGGTTCGTGCGTTTTTCCCGCACGGCCGCCAGGTCCACGCCCATCCGCTGGAGAACCTTCTGGGTGATAACCGTCGGCAGGAAGCGGTTGAGCGTCTGCTCGGTGCAGCCGTAGGGATACCCGATGGTGTACGGCAGGGCGTCCACCATCGACATCGCCAGCGTCGGCGAATAGCGGACCTCCAGGCGGGATTGGTCCGGGCGTCGCTCTTTCGGCACGCGAATGACGATCCTGCCGCTCTTGTCGGCAGGGCGCAGCGCGCCGGAGAAACTCTCGGTCTTGAGCATTCCGTGAACGTAGACGGGAAACTCCATCGCCATCGCGTCGGATTCCTCATCCGTCAGCGCCTTCATGGTTATCCTGGCCGAGCCTTCGGCGATCACCTTCACGCGCCAGTCAACGCGCGCCTCGCCGTTGGCGTCGATCCGGACAGTCTGCGCCCTCTTGACGCCCTCGAGCAGTTCGAGACACCCGCCGCCCAGTTCCAGAACGACCTTCACTTTCTTTTTCGTCTTCAGGTAGTTGTGCACGACGGCAGAGAGCACCACCTCGTCTTTCTGCACGAAGAACCGCGGCGCCTGGAGGCGGATAATCAGGTCCTTGGTGGTTACGAGTTCCACCGACCCTTCGCCGACTCGCGTACCGCTGCCCATTGCCCAGACCATCGTCTTCCAGGTGGTGAGGTTCTCCGGCATGTCAAGCTCGACCTCCGCCTGCCCGCTCTCGTCGGTAACGATGTTCGCTACCCAAAGGGCGGTGTCGGCGAACTTCGTGCGCACGGCCGGCTCGACAGTAGGCGCAGCGCCGCCGCCGTCTTTTTTGTAGCCTTTGTCGCTGGAAATTTTGGTTTTCTCGCCGAAGAAGCCTCCGCGCCTAGATTTACGGGGACTGCCGGAGCTGGCTCCACCTATTTTTTCCAGGCTACTCTGTAACTTCGAATCCGTCATGCCATCTTCTGCCTCATCCAAAGCAGTCATTTCGTCGGCTACGGAGTACCCGAACGCGCCCAGGTAGCTCATGGGGATTTCTTTCTTCTTCAGCAGGTTTCCGCTGCCGCGTTTCAGGCTGTGCTCGGTGTTGGGGTTGTGGCGGCGTTTCCACTTCCAGAAGAACTCGTAGATTTTCGCGACGTTCGACCCGCCGGAGATATATTCGACGGCCTTGTCGTAAATCGTAATCGTTACCGCGCCGCGGATCGGCTCGCCGTTTGCCTCGCGAAGCTGGATCTTCACCTTCGCCTTCTCGCCGGGCTTGAACTCCTTCTTCGTGGGCGTGATCGTCACGTTCATCACCCGCTTTTGGGGCGGGACGGTGATCTGTCGGACTTCCTGGAACACCTTTCCGTCGCGGATCGTCATCGCCTCGACGAAGAAGTTCGGCATGTCCTTCTTGACGACCTCGATCTGTTCGGCGACGCTCTTACCGGCCAGGCGCAGGAACTTCGGCGGCAGGTACACGCCGTTGGACGGGCGGACGAACAGCAGCACCGTCGAACCCGTGCGATTGGTGCTGATCCGCAGGTTGACCTTCTCGCCGCTCTTGTAGTCCTGCCTGTCGGGCGTCAGCTCGATATCGTTGAAGCGGAACTCGCTTCCGTCGCTGCCCTCGCCCCAGACCACCAATACGTATCCGCCCTCGATTTCGTGCTTCTTCGCGTCGGTGACGCGGTAGCTCAGGCGGTACTGGCCAGGCTCGGAGGCCTTGATCTGTTTCTGCGCCAGTCCGTCCTCGTCCGTGTCCAGCTTCCATTTCGCCGCTTCCGTTTCGACGGGTTTTCCTTCCTTGTACGATATCTTCATCAGGCGGAGCACGCCGCTGCCCTTGACGCCCTTACCGTCGATCCGCCTGGCCTGGAAATTCGTGTGCACCACGTCGCCCACGCGGTAGTGGCCGCGGTTTACCCACGCATACACCTTGAACGCCCTGCGCGCGACCAGCACGCTGCCGGTCCCGACAATCGTTCGCCGGCTGCGATCGGTGACCTCCGCGGTGATCTCGTACTTGTGATCGCGATCGCCGTAAATCGCCTTGGCGAGCGACGTGTCGATCTCGACCGATACCGTCCCGTCGGCGCCGATGGGTACTTGAGCCTCGGCGACAAGTTCGGGCTGCTCCCTCGGCCACCAGTGCCACCACCACGGGATCGGCCTTTTGCAACCCCACCGGTTCCAGCCGGGGTACCACGTGTAATCGTAAGCGAACCACGAGTACCCGCGCCCGTACAGCCAGTCCCACCGCCAGATCGG
The DNA here is from genome assembly GCA_024275995.1 of Planctomycetota bacterium. Taxonomy (GTDB): domain Bacteria; phylum Planctomycetota; class Phycisphaerae; order SM23-33; family SM23-33; genus JAJRYB01. The sequence continues at coordinate 6,220 of JAJRYB010000060.1, forward strand.
ATACCACTGTGCACTGTGCGTCTTGCGGAGGATCTTGTACTTGACCTTCGCGTGCGTAACGTCCCCGCCGAAGTAGTAGCTTGCCTTTATCGTCGCGGTGATTTTTTCGCCGAGCTTGACCGGCTCTTTCGGCGCCTCGACGGTAACCTGAAACTCGGGCTTCTTGTATTCCTCGACGCGGAAATGCCCGTTCCCGGTGAAATTCCCGGGGTTGTTCACGATTGATATCCGATAGACACCAAGCGTTGCGTCTTTTTTCAGCACAAGCTCGCTGCTGGCCCCGCCGAACTCGTCCACTTTCAGCGACTTCTCGTAGACCTTCTCGCCCTTGGGATTGTTGATGCGAACGGTGAAGCTTTTTCCCGCGAAGGCGCTCTTGCCTTCCAGGTCGTACTTTGCGTGGTTGATCCAGAACTTGAAGCCCACCTTCTGCTTCGGACGGTACACCGGGCGGTCCGTCATGAAGAACGCCTTGGTCCGGCTGTAATCGCTGTCATGGCGCCGGTTGTTCCATACGCCGGAAAATCCCAGGTACGCCAGGCGACCGGCGTCGGTGCGCGCAATGGCGAGCCAGGCGTAATTGTTGGGCTGGCGGTCGCTTGCGAGCATGACCTGCCCGTTTTTATCGGTGAACTCGGAGAAGTTTTTGGTGTGCGTTACGTACCTGGCGTCGCGTTTCCACTGCCGCCAGTACCCGAAGAACTCCACGTTCGCCTTGGCAATGGGTTTTCCCGTTACTGCGTCTGCGACGAACCACCACGTCTTTCCGTCTACCGGTTTCTTGACGATTGCGGTGTCCGCTACCCACACGACGATCCTGCTGGTGTTTCCACCGGCCATTTTTGCGGTAAGCATGTACGCCCCTGCCTTTGTGAGCGGGGTTGCGACCGTGACGCGCCTGTCGAAGTGACGCGGACGCGGTTTCAAGTCCATCTCCCACGCGGCGAGCTGTTTACCGACGTACTTGAGCTGGTTCTCACGGACCAGCCGGTAGCCGACGTTGCCCAGGTTGCGCTGCCACCACTTGAAGTTTCGCGGGTTGGACTTGATGTACTTCTTGATGTCCTCCAGCAGCGGCTCGATTTTTATCTTATGGGCGGTAAGGTTCAGCTTTTCACCGTTGCGGAAGCGGAACTGCACCGTCGCGCCCCTGCCCGCCGGCTGGGTAAGAATGGACTCGAACTGCCCCCAGTTTCCGACGATCTGCTCCAGTCGTTTTTTCTTCCATTCGGGTGATCCGAACCGCTCGATATTCTCCCGCCAGGTCTTCGCCGCCTTGGGGTACTGTCGTCGATCTTCGAAGATCAGGGACAGCCGCGTCAGTGCCGTCCCGGCGTAGCTACCCTTGCCCTGTGCGACCTGTTGGTAGATGCGGATGAAGTTGAACTCGTCGGGAATGGTGAACCGCCTGACGCCGCTTGCCAGCTTGGCGATGGTTTCGGTTTCTTTCAGCGTGTGCAGCTCCCACGTGCCTGAAGTGTCCTTCTTGTCCTGGTCTACTTCCGCGCCGCGCCCGAAAAAGTACCCGTAAGACCGCATCGTCTGCACGCCGAACTGGTGGCGCAGAAAGTCCGCGAATAGAAGCTGCACTTCGCTCTGCCGGGCACTGTCGTATTCCATTGCCGCCAGCAGGCACCATCGCCATCGCTCGCCGTCCGTTTTGGCAGCGGAGAAATTCTTCGGCTGGGTGTGGTAGACGGGTTTTCCGTCCTTGCCGACCGGCGCTCCGCGCCCGCTGCCGTAGCCGTAGTAGTAACCTTTCTCGTAGTCCGGGAGCTTGCTCAGGTCCGTCAGATATTGCAGGCGCCACGCGCCGGCGTATCCGCGGTTTCCCATCAGGAAGTTCGCCAGGTCGAGGTAGAATCTCGCGACGGCCTTGCGATCGCCCTCGCCCTTGAGATTCGCAATCGCCTGCTGCATCAGTTGCAATGCGCGCACGCGGTCCCGCTCGTAGCTGGAGACGTACTTTCCGCCTCCGCGGCGCTGGCCGCGATGAAACTCGCCGCTGACGATATACCCCCAGTGCGTTCCGTTGGCGTAGGTCCGGGCTGCACGCCACAGCAGGCGCCAGTTCCCGGCGTGTGCTTTAATCGTCTCCTCGCGGAAGGCGTCCAGCTCGCTGCGGCGCCCCAGCTGTCGAAGGCAGCTCACCGCGCGCGAAAGGTCGTCCGGCACCTTGCCGGCGTCGGTGGAGGGGTTCTTGCTGAGCTTTGCGAAGATCTCGTAGGCCTCCTTGTAGTTGCCGGCCTTTTGGAGCTTCACCGCCTTGTCGCGAAGGTCTTGTTCGCTCGGCGTCTCGGCTGCGAATACGAATGTCAGCGAAGCTGCCGCAACCACAAGAATGGAGATGCTCAGAATGCGTTTCATGATGTGTCCTCTTTCCGGGATAGCGTTTTATTCAAGCCGCGCTGTTACGCATCGCGGGCCTGTGACAGTAGACGCCCCGAGCGATGAAACGTTCCAGGGAAAATTGGAAAAGGTGAATGGTGTGCGACAGGTTACGGCTGGGGAAAAAGAAAACCACCGGCGATCAGGCCGTCATTACGCAGGCCTTCTGGTGTTCGAGCAGATCGTGCGTGCCGACTTGGCCTTCCTTGCCGAGTTCCCTGCCGACCTTCACAACCCATCGATTCAGGGCTGCGACCATGTCCGGATCGCCCTGCGCCCCGGCTGCGTCGCCGATAATCTTGAGCGCTTCGGGCAGCGTGTGGAATTTCCGATGCACCCGGTTCGACGTGATCGCTTCGAGTGAATCGGCGATGGCGAGCACGCGCGCGCCCAACGGGATAGACTTGCCCATGATACCGTTGGGATACCCCCTTCCATCCCATCGCTCGTGATGATGCCGGACGAGGGGAATCTCACGCTCCAGCGAACGCATCCGGCTGAGGATATGCACGCCGATTTGAGGGTGCTGCTCCATTACGCCACGCTCCTGGCAGGAGAGCTTTCCGGGTTTGAGAAGAATGGTGTCCGGTATTCCGATCATTCCTATGTCGTGGATCATCGCCGCACGCCGGATGACGGCAATTTCGTCCGGCTTGAAGCTCATGACTTCGGCGATACCCACGGCGTAACGCATGACGTTTTCGGAGTGGCTTTTCGTGTATGGGTCCCTCGCCTCGACGGCGTGCACCAGCCCCCAGAGGCTTTGTACGAACATTTCCCTCGATTGGGCGGAGAGCTTGGATATCTGTTCGTGGAACTGGTTGACCGTGTCGATTTCGACGAGGTCCTTGTAGCCCAGTCGTCCGGATACGTCTTCCCACGTGCGAACGCAGTTGCGTCCCTGACGCTTCGCCTCGTACAGCGCCTGGTCCGCTCGCCGGAACAGTTCGTTACCGGGCTGGGGTTCTCTCATGTCCTGCTGCACGACGCCGCAACTGATTGACACCCTGAACCGGTGGGGCAGCTCGATTTCGCCGACCCATCCCCGCATGCGATCCAGCACGAGCACGGCGTTGCGCAGTTCCGTTTCCGGCAGCAGCAGGACCATCTCGTCGCCGCCGTAGCGCGCCAGCACGTCCGTTTCGCGTTTTCGGCGGTTCATGCGCTGCGCCACATCGCGAAGAATCGTATCGCCGGTGGCATGCCCGAATTCGTCGTTGATCGACTTGAAGTTGTCCACGTCGACGATCGCCAGGCAGAACGGGCGCTTGTACCGCAGTGTCCGCTTGTATTCCGTTTCCAGCTTCTCCTCGAACAGGCGGCGCGTCCCAACGCCGGTCAGCGAATCGGTCAGCGTGTCCCGGTGGACCTGCTGGTAACTCATCGCATTGGACATCGTCGTGTTGAGAATCTCCTGGATGAGCGTTCCCTTGTGGGAAATCATCTCCCGCTCGGCGGGACTGTCGGGACTCATGCCGCACATGCACAGGTAGCCCTTCATGTGCACCTTCAGGTCGGACCGGGTCTCGTCTCCGGTGGAAAGCTCCAGCGGAACGACCAGCGACAACCCTTTGGCGCCCAGCTTTTCGCAAGCGCCGGGGCAGTTGCCACAGTGAATCTCACCGCCGCCGACGTCGCCGAGGTCCTCCCGGCGGCGAAGGGCGCTGGTGGAACAGGGACACATCTGCTGCACCACGCGCGGCGAATCGTCCCGGTCGTTTCCAACGTCGTCCAGGTAGAGTGCCGACCAGAGGCCTCCGAACACCTTCGGCGTCTCGCGCGCCACCACGTCGAGCAGGTCGTCGAACTTCAGGTTCCGGAAGTGTTTAAGCAGACCTGCGATCTGCCTGGCGGCATTGCGCATGGCGCGATACTGCGGAACGCAGTCCTCCGGGACGTCCCGGCTGGGGATTACGCCGGTCGCTACGTCACCGGGGTGAGTGGTGCATTGCGCGCTTTCGGGTTCTTCCATTACAACCGACCTTACCCAATGGGCTGGGAGCAGTGTGTGTTCTCTCTCACTCTCATGTGCAATCGGAAAGTCACTCGCCCAGCTTTAGTTACGATCTGCGGATAATCATGGTTGAAAATCCCCGGTCGCTTCGTCCGCCATGCGGCGGTAAGATATATCCCGAGGGCTGCGAACTTCCAGACAGGCTCGCGGTAATCGTATGGGCCGGGAAATTCAAAACCAGGGTCAGCGCCGAACGCTGGCGGCTATCATCTTCACGGATATCGTCAACTTCAGCGGTCTCGTCCGGGAGGATGAGGACAGGACGCTGCGCATCGCCAAGCGCGATCTGGATCTGATCCGCGACCTGTGCAACCAGGCCGGGGGAAAGGATTATCCATGCAGAGTAATGAGAAGTATGGACGAGAGCAGATCGTCGTTTCGCCTGAAGGTCCGGAAAGTGACACGCGGGCAATCCGCGTCGCCATGGACGCCCTGGCCGAGCGCGGCGGTGGAACGCTCCGCCTGAGACCCGGCCGGTACGTGCTGACAGACTCTGTCTATCTGCGTCCGGACGTGGCGCTGATCGGCGAGGACGGCGTCGTGCTCGCCCGGACGGAGTTTGTCGCCAGTGACCTTGCCGTGGACGCCGACGTCGGGCAGTTCGAGTTCACTCCCGTCGATGCTTCGGTATTCAGGCCGGGGATGGGCGTGCGTTTCTACGACGACGTTTTCGGTTGGGCGGTCCAGCCGGTCCAGCTTGCGGTCACCGCCATCCAGGGCGGGCGCGTCCTGCTGAACGAGATGAATATCAACGACCGCCTGGCCGAGAACCACGCGCGCGTGGTGAATTACTTTCCGATTATTTACGGCCATCTCGCCGACAGGGCGATGGTGGACGGTATTACCATCGACGCATCCGTGCGGGATAGCGGCGAGCTGGATGGAATGCGGTGTGCGGCGGTGTACCTCTATCGCAGCACGGACTGCACGCTGCGACGATTGAAGATCAGCGGCGCGAGGGGGGACGCGATATGTTTCGGCAAGGCCAGCCTCCGCACGCTTGTGGAAGACTGCGAAGTGTTCGACAATATGTGTCACGGTATCCATCCGGGCAGCCACAGCGCCCATTGCACCATCCGCCGCTGCCACATTCATCACAACGGCGCGGACGGACTGTACGTCTGCTGGGGCATCCGTCACAGCGTCTTCGAGGAAAATGACATCCATCACAACGGGCACCTGCTCTGGCGCAGCGGATTCAGCATCGGACACAAGGACAGCGACAACCTGATCGTCCGAAACCATATCTACGCCAACTGCAAGTACGGCATATGCGTACGGCGGAAAACCGAGGCGAACGGCGCCCACCGAAACACGTTTCGGGAGAATGTCATCGAGAACAACGGCTGGAATCCGTCGGAAATTCCCGAAGACCTGCGCGAGATAGTAGCGTCCGAGCCAGCCGGTTGCGGCGTCCTGGTCATGGGGATAACGCACGATCTTACGTTCGAGCGCAACGTGATCCGCGATACGCGCCCCCAGGGCCAACAGTTCCAGCGCAACGCCATGCATTTTGCGCTCGGGGTGTCCCGGGTTCGCCTGCTCGACAACGAAATCGCAGACCATCCCGATGGAAATGTAGTGGACGAGGCCGGGGCCGTCGATGACAATTAACCGTAACGGGTCGAGTAAACGTGAGAAGGTGATCAATCGTTAAAAATGCCGAAAACATCGAAAAATCTGCGAATACTGGCCGTCTTCCCGCATCCTGACGACACGGCCTTTTTTGCCGCGGGTACCCTGGCGAGGTGGGTCGACCAAGGACACCATGTAACCTCGATTTGTGTCACCAGCGGGAACCTGGGAACGCTCCGGCCGGACCAGACCGCCCGGCAGGTGGCCGATGTCCGCGAAAAGGAAATGCGCGCGGCGAACGACGTTCTGGGGATTCAGGATACCGTAACGCTAGGCTGCCCGGATGGCGGGTTCCTCGACGCGGGAGAGCTTCGCAGGGAGCTGATCGGAATAGTCAGGAAGTATCGTCCGGATCGCCTGCTGGCGCTCGATCCGTGGCTGCGTTACGAGGTGCACCCCGATCACGAAATGGTCGGAAGGACCGCCGCCGAGGCAGCGGCCTTCGGCGCCTTTCCCCTGCTGCATCCGGAGCAGCTGACGGATGGAAAAACGCCGCACTCGCCTTCGGAAGTCTGGTTCATGGGCATCCTCGCACACGCGCCCAATTGCTACGTGGACATCTCCACGACCATCGAGCGGAAAATCGCCTCCGCGATGGAGTTCGAGGGCACGTTGGCGATTCTCGCCGGTATGTTCGCCGGGGATATCGACCCGTCGAATGTCTCCAGCGAGCAGCAGAAAGTCCTCGCAGCCCACGGGGACTCGTGGCTGCGTGCGATGGCGGCGAAAATCGGCGAGAAGGTCAACCTGCCGGCGGCGGAAGCCTTTTATGTCCGGAAATGCCTGCCCGGACATTTTGACAACATGGAGCAGGCATTGTCCGAAATGTTGGGCCTCCCCCCACAGGCCCCGACGGTTATGTAACACGGCAGGAGAACGGTTGATGCAATCCCGCATACTGACAGATGAACAAATCGCCCGCGTCCACGAAGTATCGCTGGATATTCTCGATCGCATCGGCGTAATCGTCCCGCACGAGGACATGCTCTCCAGGCTTTCCGACAGGGGCGCCCGCGTGGACGCCTCCGGGCAGCGTGTGCGGATACCGGCGGACTTGATCGATTGGGCCCTGGGCAAGGCGGGAAAGACCTTCACGCTTTATGGAAGGGATCTGTCCAACACGGCCGAGTTCGGTAAAGGCAGGCGAAACTATAACGCCGCCGCCGGTCAGGCATCCTGGCTGGATGAACCGAGCGGCGAGCGGCGATACGCCACGCTCGACGATGTATCCACGGCGACGCGCCTGGCCGATGCGCTTGAATCGATAACCATACCCGGGTCGATGCCCGACCCGCACGAGCTTCCCGTTCAGTTCCGATGCGTCGCGGTGGCGGCGGAGATGATCCGTAACACCACCAAGCCGATCACGTTCTGGCTGTACGATCGCGCCTCGGCGAAATATCTCGTCGAGTTGCTTGTCGCACTTCGCGGTAGCGAAGCGGAAGCCGAAAAATATCCGCTGTTCTACCCGTTCCTCGAGCCCATCAGTCCCCTGCGGTTTCCAATGGACGGTATCGACCTGCTGTACGAGACATCGCGGTTGAACCTGCCCGTGCCGATCGGTCCGATGGCGCAGATGGGAATGTCCGCGCCGGCGACGATGGCCGGGACGATCGCCCAGCAGAATGCCGAGGTGCTTGCCGGACTGGTTATTACCCAGTGTGTCCGGGAAGGGCTTCCCGTCTGCTACGGCGGACTCTGCCACTCGTTCGACATGACGACGACGCAGATAATTTTCGGCGGCCCGGAGCAGGCGATCTTCGGCGTCGCCATGACGCAAATGGGCAAAAGTTACGGTCTTCCGGTCTATATCAACGTCGGGTTGACCGATTCCAAACGCCCCGACGCGCAGGCGGGAACGGAAAGCGGAATTACGCTTCAACTCGGCGCCGCCGCCGGGGCGGACATCTTCGGGCACATGGGCATCTGCGGGGCCGACCAGGCCGCCTCGCCGGACCTGCTGGTGATGCAAAACGAAATAATCTCTTACGTCGAAAGCGTCATGCGGCAGATGGAGTTCAGCGACGAGACCTTCGCGGTCGACGTGATCGACACGGTGGGACCGGGCGGTAGTTTCATCGCCGAGATGCACACTGCCGGGCATTTCAGGAAAGAGATGTGGTTTCCGAAGCTGTTCGATCGGGGTTATTACGACGCGTGGAGCGCAGATGGGGCCAGGAGCATGGCCGATCGCTGCACCGAAAAAAAGCGGCAACTTCTGGCCGAGCATCGGCCGGAACCGCTACCGGATGAAATGAGCAGGGAATTCGATCGCATAGTCGCCGCAGCCTCGAGCGAATTGACCACATAATACCGCCCCCAATCCGTCTGCCGAGCGTTTTTGTTTTTTTGCGACGTGTGTTGCGGGCAATCCCGGCTAATCGGCACCCACAGTTAATCGCTAAGCGGGACAAGGTAGTGATTGACGTTGTACTGCGAGAATATATCCGTCGGCATGTCGCCGTGGGCGTCGTAGTGACGATTGATGATGCTGCGCCGGTAGTCAAGGGCGTACATCGCATCCCGGTTGGCCGGGCGGGTGATCCCCTCCAGCATGTTCAGGCTGTACGATCTGCCGGCGATCAGGATCTTCTTGGTGCGGATGATATCCATGTCCTCCTGTGTGATCTGGGAGAACAGCGTGTCGGCCTCGTTGGCGCCGACGTAGGTCGTACCCGCCTGTGCCGGCAGGTTTCCCGGAATCGTCGCCAGGAAAAACAAACTTATCAGGGCTTTATCCATTGGGGAATCCTCTCCTCGATTGTCAATTGACAATTGTCCATTGACAATTGAACAACAGAAACTGCATCAGGCATCGGGGGTGCTTTTCAATTGACAATTGGAAATTGTAAATCGTTCGGCATTCAATTCCGTGTGCAAGCGAGTTGCACACCCAACTTAGTTTACAACGGAGGGATGGAAAGACCTTTGCATATCTTGACCGCGAGGCGATCCGGAATCTCCGAGTGTCGCGGGACTGCTTCCGTATGTCCGGTAAGAGGGTTGGTCCACAGAGTGTGAGATCGTTCCTCACGTTTCAGGTAACACCCATGGCGACGAAGTTGTTTAAGAAGTGCCCGGCGTTTCATGAGACGGATACGGTGTCTTTAATTGCGCCGGCAGGTACGCCGCGCATCGCGTCCTCGCGGCGATCTTCCAGGATCATGCGAATTGCCTCGGAAAGGCTTTTCAGACACTCCTGTTTCGTCTTGCCCTGTCCGTTCGCGCCGGGTATCTCGGGGCAGTAGGCTATGTGCCAGTCCCCGTCCTTTTCGACGATGGCTGTGAATTCGTTGTGCATGTCCGTCAGGTCTCCCGCGTTCTGTATATCTCGAACCCCACCGTGATGATTATACTACTTACACCCAAAGCCCAAAGCCCAAATCCTAAATCCCAAATAAAATGCCCCGACCTCTCGCAAGGCCGGGGCATTCGTTCGGCATTCAATTCCGTGTGCAAGCGAGCCTGCCTCGGCGAAGCCTTGGCGAAGACGGGTTGCACACCCTTAGCTCCGGCAGATTTCTACCGGCCCTTCGACTTCGCTCAGGACCTACCGGCGCTTACGCCTCAGCAGTACGCCGATCCCACCGATCGCCAGAAGACTCATCGTCGCCGGCTCGGGAACGATACTGATATCGAGATCCACATCAGCGGTGAACGTTCGATCCGAACCCGCAGCTCCGGGATTTCCGGCCCAGGCGCCGGTCGTGCCGATATCCGTATATCCCTTGAAGTACCTGCTGCTTTGCGTGGCGTAGGTTCCCGTCGCCGTGTCATAGGCCGAGTCAAAGGCGTTGTAGGTAAGTGTCTGCGTGAAGGTGGAACCCTCGGCCATATCCGCATCGGCAGCGGTGACGGTCGCCTCGACGGAGAGGTTTGCCGGAGCGCCTTGCGTCACGCCGTTGTGTGTCACCGACGTATACTCGTCATCGTCGGCAGTGGCGTACAACTGCATAACCGCCTTGGCGCGGGATTCGCCATTGGCGCCGACCCAGTTCGCATCGAAAAACCAACTGTTGTCGACGTGGATATTCGTGTCGTATCCCTGCGAGGTAACCGTCGGGATGTTGATGGTGAAGTCCATGGAGTAGGTGGCGGTGCCGGAATCCTTGGTCAGGTCGCGGCTGAGGGTGTACGTCAAGGCCGAGGCGGTTTCCGACCAGTTGGAAAGCGTCCATTTACCACCTCTCCGCATCTCTCCGCTGTCCATCGGGTCGAGCATGCCGGCGCCCAAACCGTAACGATGGGCGTAGTTGAATGTGTCGCTGCTGGCGCCGGACTTGTCGATGAAGCTCGTAATCCGGCCCGGCCTGGTCGAAGTTTTATCGACGATCATTTCCCAGTACGTCGTCGCTCCTTCAGCGGCAGTGACAATTACGTTGGTGCCGCTGGTGGAATAGCTCAGCGTAATCGCTGCCTGCGATACTGTGGCGACCATCGCCAGAACTGCTACTGCTGCGAGTGTCTTTCTCATCTTGTCTCTCCTTGCTGATAAGCCACTATGGCTAGAATGAAAACTCTACTTTTTCGATTTTCCGATCCGATGATTCAACGTTCGATACCAGATGCGTGCGGCCTCTCTTGCCTCCTTCTCGATCAAGTCAACGTTTTTTCGCTTCTCTCCTTGCTGATTGCTGATTTCAAAAACCGTTCACCGCAGAGAACAACAACAGCTTTCGATACTTAGCTTTCAAACCCGCCTCTCTCCGCGATCTTTGTGTCCTCTGTGGCAAAAACTGCTCTTGATTCGAAACCGCATTTCGCCTCCGCAGGAAAGGCCTTTCCGCTCGGCCCTCGATGCTGGATTCATTGTATGACATTCCCGCTGCCTGTCAAGGCGTTTTTTCGACTAAACACAAATATCTTTCGTTTGATCATGCTCAGCGCCTTGCAAAAAAGGCATCTGACGGGGATCGTTTGATCAGAAAAAACGGTGAATTGATTGACTGGTTGATCGGTTAGCCGGGAAAAGCGGCAGAAAGGCGGAACCAGTTGACCAGTCAACCAGCCTGCCCGATCCCAAGTCCCTGGTCTCTAACCTTCCTTCGTCGCGGAATAGGAGAAGAACGGGTCTCCCGTCCGCTCGATGAAGGCGATAAGCCTTTTCCGCAGGTCTTTTTTCACGTCGGCGCAGGCCGGAGAGTCCGCGAGGTTGTTCATCTCGTGCGGGTCGGAGGAAAGGTCGTAGAGTTCCTCTCCGATCTCGCGATAGAGGTTGTACTTGAACTTTTTCGTGCGGATCATGCGGACGGGGGTTGTCCACTTTCCGAAGCAATGCCACTCGCCGAAGATTTCCTCGTGCAGTTCGTCGGCCTGACCTCGGATTACGGGCAGGAGGCTCTTTCCGGGCAGGTTCTCGTCGACTTCCAGGCCGGCGATGTCCATTATCGTCGGCAGCAGGTCAACGTTGCTGCTCAGCACGGGGGATTTGAAGGGCGTAAAGTCCGACGACCCTCCGGGCGTGTCCTGGCTGGTCGCTCCCAGCATCCCCGCCCGCGGGGGGACGATTATCAGCGGGACGCGCATGACGCCGTCGTACATGAACGGTCCTTTGAAGGTAAGGGAGTGCTCCCCGGCCATGTCTCCGTGGTCGGCCGTGAATATGATCCAGGTGTTAGGCCCGTACCCGCTGCAGAAAAGCTCGTCGATAAGCTCGACGATCTGGCGATCGACCTTCTCGACTTTGCTCGCGTAGAAGCGGCGGTAGTATTCCCACCGTGCGGGAGACCAGCCAGGTTCGTGTTTGAGTTTTTGCGGCCAGGGTTTATCCGAAAGGTCGTCCGAGGCGCTTGGCCAGGGTGGAAGTTCGGGGGCCTGCTCCTGGTCGGGATCGAGGAAATAGAGGTCGTGCGGATTGAGGAACGATACGACGTGGAAGAACGGTCGCTTGGCGACGACCCAGTCCATGTTGCGGTAGAAGCGGCAGGCTTCGGTGAGTGTCGAGGGGTCGTGGCCGTTCTCGTAAGCGATCTCGAAGCCGTAGTGTGACAGGTCGCCGCCGAGGTGGCTTTTCCCGTGGTAGGCGGTGAGGTATCCTGCCTCCTGGAGCCGGTCGCCAATGGTTACGGTGTCCTCGGAGAGCGGCGAGCAGGGGTTCCCCAGGTTTGCGAATACGCCGTTGCGGCTGGGATAAAGCCCGGTGAAGATCGCCGCACGCGACGGTGAGCAGATGGGCGAGGTGCAGAAGGCGTTTTCGAAGGTGACGCCGCGCCGCGACAGCGAATCCATTCCGGGCGTCTCCGCATCGAAGGCGTTGATGTGTGCGGCGATCATGTCGAACCGCTGCTGGTCCGTCATGATCATCAGGATGTTTGGGCGATTCGAGGGCATGTCGCGGAAACCTTTCCTGATTTCGATTGCCCTAGAACATAGCAGGGATGAACGCAGATGAAAATCTCAAATCTCAAATCTCAAATTACAAATCTCAGATCTCAAATCTCAAGCCTGCCTGCTTCTCAGGTTTTAGCTTGACCTTCCATCGACCCGGCGGATATTTTCTGCGTTCGGTAGCAGTTCCCGTAACGGCGGCATCGGACGTTTTTTTTTGTAGCCGGTAGTCAAACGTTTGACTCTTTGGTCCCGATACAAAAGGATTCATTCATGATCGAACTATTCAGAAATCTGTTCAACGTTTCCCAGTGGGACATATCCGCAGTCGATATCGGCGTCATCGTCGGGTACTTCATACTGATGATGGTCGTCGGGTGGGTGTGCAAGGACATTTCCAAGAACGTCAGCGATTACGTCCGGATGGGGTGCAAGAGCACGTGGTGGCTGATGGGAACGAGCATTTTCATGATGATGGCCTCTGCCGGCACGTTCACGGGCGACGCCGCCCAGGCGTACCTTTCGGGATGGAGTTTAATCCTGATGAGCGCGGGAAGCATATTCGGGTACCTGTGCATGGCGGCATTTTTTGCGCCGTGGATGCGGCGCACGCGGGCAATCACGCCGATCGATACGATCCGGATGCGATACGGTCCCATTGTCGAGCAGGTCAACGTTTACCTTGGCCTGGCCTTCTCCGGAGTATGGGCGGCGACCTGGCTGCTCGGACTGGCGTACTTCATGGCAGTGATATTCAAGGTCCCGATTCCGACGGTCATTATTTTCGTCGGAGCGGTGGCTGTCTTCTATTCCGTCGCCGGAGGTTCCTGGAGCGTTCAGATTACCGACACGCTCCAGGCATACATCCTCGTTCCGATAGGATTGGTGGTCCTGTTCATGAGCCTCAAGTCGGTCGGATGGTTCGGCGGGTTGCAGGAGGCGATTCAGGCAAAGGGATTGCAGGACGATTACAAGATCATCATGGAGGTGGGGCACGTGTACACCTCCAGGCACGCGAAGGTCGGCCTGGGGAAGTTCAGTATCGGATGGCTGGTTGGAATCATGCTGTACCGTTTCATTCTCTCAGCCAACATGACCGCCTGCTGGCGGTTCCTGTCCACCAAGAGCGACAAGGCGGCGCGCAAGGCGGCGCTTCTTGCCGGCGTGCTGCTGTTTACAGGGTCCCTCGTCTGGTACATCCCGGCGATGGTAGCCCGCGTCAAGTACGAAGACCAGGTCGCCGCCTTGAGCAAGTACGTGGAGAAAAAGGGCGACAAAAACGCTGATGGGAAAGAGGCGGAGACGAACGCCGCTGATTCATGGACGCAGGGCAAGTTGAACAACGCAGCCGACGGCGCATACGCCGTCGTGGCAAAGAATGTCCTGCCACCGGGCATGATCGCGCTGGTGGTTATCGGTTTGTTCGCGGCGACGATGAGCTCGCTGGACAGCAACCTGACGGGGCAGGCTGGTATCATCACAAACAACCTGTATCCGGGATTGGCGCGGCTGTTCGGAAAAGTGCCATGGACGGGAAAGAAACTGCTGAGGCTTACACAGGTTGTCAGTCTGGTTCTGGGAATGTGGGCCATTACACTTGCATTTTTGATGTGGAAATGGACCGAAGGAATGAGCCTCTTCGACGTGGGGCTGGAAATTGTAGGTCTTATCAGCGCCCCGATGGTCGCGGCGATGGTCCTGTCGTTCTTTGTGCGCTGGCTACCATGGTGGGCGCCGCTCGTCGGTATGGCGTTCGGCCTGACAGTCTCGTTTACGCTGAAGTTCTCCGGAGACCTGGTCGTCTGGATAGGACAGATCAGTTGGCTCGAAGGGTGGCTGGGAACCGGAATTGCGAACTTCGGTAACTGGGTTAACAGCCTGATGTGGCATGAACGGATATTCCTCAGTCTGGGCTTCTCGGTGATTCCCACGTTGGCGACCGTGGTATTCTGGCGCACATCGACTCCCGCGTACCGCAGGCAGGTCGACGAGTTCTTCAAGAAGATTCGCACGCCGGTCGACTTCGAGAAAGAGGTCGGCGAGGATGCGGACCACTCGATAATGAAGATCATCGGAACACTCGGACTGGTGATCGCCGCCGCCATCACCATCCTCGTCTTCTGGGCGAAGGACAAGAAGACCGGTGAATATTCCACGGAAGGTATCCTCTCGGTGCTGTTCGTTTCCGCCTTCATCGCGGCGATATCGACGATAATGCTGGTTATCGGCATCAAAAAACAACGCGAGCATGACCTCCGGCATACAAAAGATGCCCAGCGGAGCGAATCGCAACCCGGCGGTGCGGAGGGTAAAATCCAGTAGCGACAGGGAATATCGACACCGTTGTCGACAACCCCTGCACGGGCGATTATTGCACTTGCCAAACATGACGTTTTCGTGCATGATTCCCTGTTGTGCTGTGCCCTGCGTAACGAGCCTGACCAGTGGATGCATCCCGGCGTCTCGGTGCCTTTATCGTGGAGTATATGATTGCTTAGGTTTCTCCTGCGAATACTGGTTGTAGCCCTTCTGATGTTCGCCATGCTCCTGGGCGCGCAACGTCTTTTGACGCGAGACGAAAAACCCCAAGTCGTCTTTTTTTTGGAAGCCGCAGGTCAACCGGTTGATGAAGATTCCA
This sequence comes from Planctomycetota bacterium, assembly GCA_024275995.1. Classification (GTDB taxonomy): domain Bacteria; phylum Planctomycetota; class Phycisphaerae; order SM23-33; family SM23-33; genus JAJRYB01. The sequence goes on from JAJRYB010000060.1 coordinate 21,222, forward strand.
TCGCCTGGCGTCTTTGCGTTTACAAGAACGGCGTGATGATCCTTGACGGCAGGCAGGTCTTCCTGGCGGAGTTCATCGATTCTCTGGCTGAGTTCAGAGGGCAGCTTTCTGCCCGCGCATCGGAGGGGGGATACGCTTCCGAAGGTGGAAAGACGCTCTGGACATTCACCATTGCCGGGAACGGACAAATGGCGATCGACGGGCGGGAGACGACGCTTGCGGGCCTGAAAGAGCGGATTCTCTCTTCCGCGGGGCTGGAAGGTTTCCGCGAGACGCGGCAGGTGACTGTTGCCGACGTGCTGGCTGCGAAAATCCCCACGCCGACGCTGACGAAGGTCTCTTTTCCGCACTTCACTTACAAACAGGCGTTTCCCGACGCCAAAGACAAGGCGGAAGTAGTAATTCGAAAGTTCCACGAGGCGCCCATGCTCAAGGATCTGAGCAAGTCGCCGGCTGGTATTCCGAAAAATGTGCTTTTCCCGCCGGATTCTCCACCGGTTTTCCCCGAGTCGCTTCCGCCTGTCGAGCAGCGCCTTCCGAGGAACCCCGCCGTCGTTCGCGGGCCTGACGGAATCGGCGTCTACGGGGGTGTGTGGAACCGATGCACCGCGAACATCTGGGATCTTACTCGCAAGGTCATGTATGAGAGTTTCGTGAGGTTCGATCCGTCGGGGCGCATCCAGCCGGGCCTTGCGTACAAGTGGGAAGTCTCTAACGGTAACCGTGTCTACACGTTCTATCTGCGCAAGGGGCAGAAGTGGTCGGACGGAACGCCTTTCACAACGGCGGACCTGCTGTGGGTCTGCAATGTGGATATCGGTTCCGCCCGCTGGATGAGCGCCCCCAACTGGATGCAGGAAATCGACGGCGCACTGCTGCTGTACGAGGAGGACATACTCGATTGGAAGAAGCTGGCCTCGACAATCGTAGCGCAGTGGCGGTCCGGCAAAGCTTTACCCGGCCGGCAGATAATGAAGCGAGGCTCGGAGGCATTAAAGAAGGCGATCAGCAAACTCGCCGGTGGGGGCGAAGCGGACGAAGTAACGAGATCCATGATCGTCGACCAACTCAATCAGTTGTTCCGAAAGGGCGGGTTCTACGACGAGAAAGCATGGAAGGGCGTAGACTTTTCTTCGGAGCTGGAAGCTTTCCGCAAGCGTGGTTTCTCGCGCCTGACGAAGCGACAGATGCGGCGCGTTTTGCTGCTGATGGAACGCAGCGACTTGTTGCAGAAGCTCCAATCGGATCCGAAGTTCGGCAGCGAGAGCAAAGACCTCTCGTCGCGGAACCGCCTGAACCTGCTGCTGTTCCGTGCCGCGTATCGCGGGATCGTAGCCCCGGCGGAGAAGAAGCGCGTGAAGGTCGAAGCCGTTCCGGACGAGAACGGCGACGATAGCCACATTATCCGCTTCACGTTTCGAAAGCCCAATTCGATTTTCCTGGAGAAGACGGCTACGTTCATGTTCTATCGCGGCCTGTTCTCCATGCCGCGACACGTGAACGAGAAGTTCCACCCCGACGGTTCCCGCATTCTCAATATCGTGGATGTACTCGATTGGCGAGGTTTTGGTGAAGCGCTGCGGACGAATCCCGTCGGTAAACGTTTGTGGGAAAGGTTGGACGGAAGAATCCGCGCGGCTCTCCAGTCGGACCCTCCGGATCGGAAAAACGGCGAACCCATGGCGACGCATCTCCAGCGTGTCGAAAGGTTCAGGCAGCCGGTAATCGACGCGATCAACAAGGCGCTTAAGGACAGGCGGTTCTACAGCGTCCAGGCGATGTCCGGCGTTGATCTGAATGCCGAGAAGAAAGAGCTTCTCGCCGAAGGCGTATTCAAGCTCACCACCGATCATGCGAAGCTGCGACGGATCAAGGAGCTTCTCGTTCGCGAGGACTTGCTGCGGCGCGTGCGGGTCGATGGAATCGAATCGCTGGGCGAGAGCGAGTTGTTCAATTTCAATCTGATGGTGCTGCGCGCGGCGTTGAGCGTCGGCGACGAGGCGCCTCTGGCGAAGAATCGCGAGGCGGCGCTGAATCACCTGGCCGCCAATGGTCCGAGGGAGTACGGCGGATGGGTTAAAATGCTCATGGCGATCCAGGCGGACAAATATCCGGAACTGTGCCCGCACTATCCTACCATCAAGGCGTGGCGCATCGTCAGCGAACCGTCCGATCGCATCATATGGGCGGTACGGAACCCGTACTATTACCGTGTCGATCCGGAGGGTAACCAGCTTCCGTATCTCGACGCGATTCGCACCCAGATAGAAACGCAGGCGCAAACCCGCGTTCTCAAGATAATGGCCGGGAGCGTGGACTTCCAGACGCGCGACGTCGAGTTCGACAGCTTCACCGAGCTGAGTCAGAACGCCGAAAGAGGCGGCTACGAGGTTCGACTCTGGGCGAACGATTACGTCGGTGAGGTTACATTCTATGCCGTCCAGGCGCACATAGACCCCCAGTACATGAAGCTCCAGGACGATCCGCGTTTTCGTCACGCCCTTTCGCTGACGCTTAATCGCCAGGAGATTATCGATGTCGTATTCAAGGGGCTGGGCGGACCGGCGCAGTGGTCCATCCCGAAGGGGTCGCCTTACTACAATGAGAAACTGGCGACGATGTCGGTTCAATACGATCCGAAGAAGGCGAACGAACTACTGGACGCGATGGGGCTGGATAAACGCATGGCGAACGGTACGCGACGGATGTGGGACGGAAGACCGTTGAGCATGGGCGTGAATGTCTCGAGCGATCGCCCGGTGACGGCGGTTCAGATGGCATGCAAATACTGGCGGGATATCGGTATCGACGCACAACTCAAAATTCGCACCGGTAAAAGCATCTCGCGGCGTGCCAACATGGGGCTTCTGGATATCGTCGTGCACAAGGAGGGGGGGAGCTATTTCGGTCCTGTATTGGCGGGTGGATTTGCTCCTACGCATCCGGCCGAATCCCTGCAATGGGCCAAGTGGGTGGAGTATCTCCGTAGCGGGGGGCGCATGGGATGGGCGGCACCGGAGCGTATCAAGAAGCTCGAACGCATGTGGAACAGGGTGGTCACCGCGCCCGACGACAAAACGAAAATGCGGGCATGGCAGGCGTTGGCGGACCACACGGCCGACCAATTACCGTGGATAGGAATAATGACTTCGCCCGGAAAGGTCGTGGTGGTGAAGAAGAACTTCAAAAACGTTCCGAAATTGTCGCTGGCCGGTTGGATCGCGCACGATCCGGGTAACAGCTGCCCGGAGGCGTTTTTCAAGCTTCCCGAAGCAAAGGCGAAAGACTGATATCATGCTTCTGCGCTACGTCATAAAACGCACGCTGCTGGCGATACCGGTGCTGCTGATTATATCGTTTGCCGTGTTCATGGTGATTCAACTGCCTCCGGGAAACTACCTGGATTACCGTCGCCACGAAATGGCGATGCAGGCGCAGGTCGACCAGGCGGAAATCGATGCGCTGCGGGCGAAATACCGCTTCGACGATCCCATCATGGTCCAGTACTTCCACTGGATTACGAATTTCTGCCGCGGCGAGCTGGGAAACAGTTTCGTGGACGACGCCAAGGTAACCGACACCCTTAAAAAATTCCTGCCTGTCACAATCGTGATCAGCACGTTTACGATCCTGTTTACATGGGCGATCGCGATCCCTTTCGGCGTAATCGCAGCAGTCAAAAAAAATACGTTATGGGACTACCTGTTGACATTCGTGGGGCTCTCCGCCATGGCGACCCCGGCGTTCGTGATAGCGCTGGTCTTCCAGATGATCATGCTCCAGTGGTTCAACATCGACCCGACGGGCCTGTTCAGCCCGCAATATGTCGAGGCGCCGTGGAGCTGGGCGAAGTTTGTGGACATGCTCAAACATATCTGGATTCCGGTGTTCATACTGGGAGTCGCCGGAACTGCGGGAATGATCCGCATACTGCGTGCGAACGTCATAGACGAACTGAAAAAGCAGTACGTGTTGTGCGCTCGCGCAAGGGGCCTGCACCCGATACTCGTGGTGTTCCGATACCCCCTCCGCGTGGCTATCAATCCGCTGATCTCCAGCGTGGGTCTTATCCTGCCCCGCGTGATTTCCGGATCAATGATCATCGCCATCGTCCTGGGACTCCCGACGATGGGTCCGATAGTTTACCAGGCGCTGCTCAGCCAGGACGTATACCTGGCC
>JAJRYB010000061.1 GCA_024275995.1 Planctomycetota bacterium
AGAAATTAAAAAACGCTTTGCTTTGTTTTTAAACCTCATTTCCCTCTGTTCCTCTGTGTCGGTTTTTCGTTCTTTAATTGTCAAGCAACTTCAGCGCGCGTAGCACGCGCCTCCATACTTGGGCGAATACCCACGATTGTGCTACCCGAACAGGTAATTTTTCGAAAAGTGATGTGTGCAAGTCTTTATTCGGGCGGGAGATATAAAAAAATATTTTCTATCTCGTTTCGGGAGTCCGCTGGACATTTTGAGCGCGCAAAAGGGGACTTTCCATACCTATCCGCATATGACGTGAAAACTCAGCAGGGATGCAGGAGATTCATGGGACAAAGCGGAAGATGTTTTGAAAATGGAATATCGGGTTTTGATTTCATTTCAATTTCATTTCGATTCGTTTCGTTTTGTTTTCATCCCGTTTATCCCCTTTATCCCTGCGAAATGTTTTTTGAATCAAATGGAGCGTCCCTCGTAAATCTGCCTGCCGGGGTGGTCCGGAAATCTTGTCGCACCCTCCCAAGGCTCGCGGAGGCAATTCGCTTGCAACGGTGGCGGCATAGAGGTTACGTTATCCACGAAGGTTACAGTTGGCTCTCTCGAGGATTTTTGAGGATTCGCGGCGGACTCGAATGGTTGCAGGAAAGCAAAAGACCGATCTTACCGGGCGCACTCTCTGGCTGCCCCGCATGACCTACGTCGGGGCGAGAATGGCGGCGGCTTCGTTCAGGTCGGTCGGAATCTGTGCGGACGTGACGCCGCCTTCGGACGAAAAGACGCTTGAGTTGGGCGGCCTGTACACCAGCGGGGAAGAATGCTACCCCGAGAAGGTAACGATAGGCGACTTCCTGCGGATCGTTCACGCCGAGGATTTCGATCCCAGGCGCACGGCATTTTTCATGCCTACGGCGGAAGGTCCATGCCGGTTCGGCCAGTACGCGCCGTACATGCGACAGGTTCTCGACGAGCTTGGGCACGACGACGTTCCGGTAATTTCGCCGACCAGTAAGGACAGTTACGACGGGCTTGGTGAGAACGCCGGCGAACTTATGCGGACGATGTGGCGGGCGATGGTGGCAGGCGACATTATTCGCAAGATGCTCCTGAAGATCCGCCCGTACGAAACCCGGCCGGGCGACACCGACGAAGTCTACAGCCTCGGCGTCGAGCGGATAGCCTCCGTCGTCGAGCGTCGGAAGATTTCCTCGCGTCGCAAGATAGCCGACATCGTCGAAGCGCTCGTCGAAATTCGCGACAGGTTCCGCAGCATCCCCGCGCGGTACACGAAGGACCGCCCGTTGATCGGGGTCGTCGGAGAGATATTCTGCCGCCTTAACACGTTCAGCAACTACGACGCGGTGAGGAAGATCGAAGAGCATGGCGGAGAGGCCTGGCTGTCGGACGTTACCGAGTGGGTCTGGTATACGAACTGGTCGCAGAAGGCGAACCTGGAGCTGGAGGGCAGGAAGTTTTCGATGACGATGTTCGGCGCTATCATCAAGAACGCCGTGCAGCGGCGCGACGAGCAGAAGCTTCTGACGCACTTCGCGGAGGACTTCCAGGGATACGAAGAGCCGCACGATATTTACGGCGACCTGCTCAAGCCCGCCTGGCCTTATCTCCCAGCCGACGGCGCACTGGGCGAAATGGTCCTCTCGGTCGGAAAAGGTATATACATGTACGATAAGGGGGCGGACGGTATTATCGACATCAGCCCGTTCTCGTGCATGAACGGTATCGTATCGGAGGCGGTCTACCACACCGTAGCCGCGGACCACGACGATATTCCGATCCGGAACTTCTACTTCGACTCGACGAGTTCCAACATGGAGCGTGACCTGGATATTTTCATGGAGCTTGCCGTAAGCTACCGAAAAAGAAAGCAGAAGAAACGCCGGTATCCGTCCTGTTTTGGATAGAAGCTACCTCGAAACAGCCTTCAACGCAGAGACCGCAGAGAGAAAATGTTTTTACAAACCGGATTTGCCAGGTTCCTCTGCGTACTTGCCGAAGGCATCCCGTTGAGACCACGGCCTCTGCGGTGAGTTCTGAGGTGGATTTTCATGTAGGCGCAGAAAGACTTGACAGGGAGCGTATCGGGCAATGATCGAATCCGTTGGAGACATTCAGGAGGGACCGTTGCCCTGCGGCGTCGCGTCCGACGAATCGCAACAGGTATCTGTCGACGGGCTTGAAGCATACCGGCTGTCCATGCGGCGCTTCGCGGGAAGCTGGGCATCTCTGCCGTACCAGGCCCAGGCCACTTGCCCGCTGTGCCGGGTCGTCGTTGCGGCGGTTTATGACCGCCTCGGCGATCAGATCGTACTGACTTTCCACTGCGGGAATTGCGGGCAGTCCAGCCAGGTGCATCACGATCGTATCTGGACGCGGGTCGTCAGCGATTTTCCGGGTAGCGCCGCCCGGACGTTCAGCGGATCGCGGATCAATCCCGTCCATCGGCGCCTGCCGCGAACCGTCGAAACGCTCTGTCCGGAATGTTCAGCCGTGCTTGTGGGAAGGTACTTTGTAGAAGGCGGCGCGGTTTACATCGAGAAGACCTGTCCGGAGCATGGTCACTTCCGTGATTGCATTAACTCGGACGTTCTCCTGTTCTCCAAGGCGGCGTGGTGGACCTGGGAGGAACATCCCGGCCAGCAGTTCCCGCAGGTCACCGGCGGGGAGCGATGCCCGTCGGACTGCGGGCTGTGCAATCAGCATCTGTCCAGCCCGTGCCTGGCGCAGATCGACCTGACGAATCGCTGCAACATGCGGTGCCCGATCTGCTTTGCGAACGCCGGGGCCAGCGGGTTCGTCTACGAGCCGGATTACGAAGAAGTCATCCGCGAGCTGCGGGTGCTTCGCGAGCTGAGGCCCACCCCGTGCACGGCGATCCAGTTCACCGGCGGCGAGCCGACGATCCACCCGGACTTTCTGCGGATCGTTTCCGCGGCCAGCGAGATGGGTTTCTCCCACATCCAGATCGCGACGAACGGCATAAAGATGGCCGATCCGGATTTTGCCCGCAAAACGGCCGAGGCGGGCCTGCACACGCTGTACCTCCAGTTCGACGGCGTCGGCGAGCAGGCGCATCGTCATACGCGCAACTATCCCGGTATATGGGAGAAGAAACTCGCAACGCTGGAAAACTGCCGGTGGACCGGCCAGAAAGTCTGCCTCGTGCCGACGATTCTCAAGGGTATCAATGACGACCAGGTGGGCGAAATTTTCCGGTTCGCCGTGGAAAATATCGACGTCGTCAGCGCGATCAGCTACCAGCCGGTCTCTTTCAGCGGCAGGATCGATCCGCGGGAACTCGCAGCCCGCAGGTATACGCTGGGCGACCTGGCACACGGTATCGAGGAGGCGTCCGGCGCCTCGGCGCTGCACGACATGTTTCCCTTGAGCGTAGTCGTTCCGCTTTCGCAGATACTGGAGGCGCTCAGCGGTAAGCCGAAAATTCGTCCGAGTTGCCACCCTGATTGCGCGTTCGGCACCTACTTCCTTGTCTCTCCGGAAGGCAAGGCCTACCCGTTCCCGCAGGTGGTCAACGTCGAGGGAATGTTCGTGGACATGAATCGCATAGCCGCCCGCATCCGCCGGCGCGGGCGCGCGACCTGGATAGACAGGCTTTGCGTGTGGCGCATGTTCAAGCGCCACTTCAATTCCGATTCCGCCCCGGCGGACCTGACGGTCGGAAGATTCATCCGTTCCCTGAAGGGCCTGGTGGATAAGTCCGTGGGACGCGGCGAAGGCGAAAGGCTGACCTACAAGACGCTGCTGTGCGCTGGTATGCATTTCCAGGATCGCTACAATTACGACGTCGAGCGGGCCAAACGATGCGTAATCCTGTATTCTACACCTGCCGGCGTGTTCCCGTTCTGCACGCACAACTGCGGGCCGCAGTATCGCGATTTCACCGAATGCGCCAACGCCGTCGATGGGCAATACGCCCCGAACGATAACGACAAGAAACTTGCGGAGAAAACGACATGAGAAGTGTTTCCCTTTCGATAATGCTCGCCGCCGCTACGACACTTTCCGGATGCCTGTGGGGCAAGCTCCCTCCACGCGACCACCGGCAGCACAACGTAGCCGTAGCGAACGGGTTGTCCGTGACGCTTGATATTCCCAACTGGGAATTCACGCAGGGAGAAACCTTCACCGCGACCGTCACGGTGAAAAACCTCAGCTATTCCCCGACGACGATCAAGGCGTCCACCGGCGCACCGGTGTTCATCCGCCTGCTGCGTTATACGCGACTGGGCTGGGAAGAGGTGCTTCGCTACCCCCGCGGCGAGATCATGTTCATGAATCACTGGACGCTCGGCGCCCGCGAAAAAAAGACGTTCTCCCTCCAGTTGACGGTCGAACCGGACTGGCCCATCGGCGACGTGGTCCGCATGGTCGCGGAGGTGAACGGTCGGGCTGAACCGGCGCCGAGTATCATAATTCGTGTTTACGCACCCGGGCAAACGCCCGCGAAACAGGAATGATCCGTGCCGAGAAAAATTCCGGACGGGAAGGGGATTTATCCTACACCGCCGCGGCGGAGCACACGACGGCTGCGGATATCGGAAAGCTGTACGAGCACGATTTCGCCGAATCGTCCGACCCGGACAAGCGCGACCTCCGCCACAGTGACGGGTATCTCAGCAGCGGGCAGTATGTCCGCCAGGGCTCGCGGGCTGACGATTCCGCGACGCATCAGGCGTTCCGGATCGACTTCCATCACCCGCTGGAGGACTGGCTTACGAGGCGACCTTTCCGCTGGCTGTTGAAAAAACTCACCCGCGATCTGCCGGATGGATCGACGCCGCTGGAGCGCATCGTCGCCAGCTACCGCAACCCGGGCGCCTCGCGGTGGGAGCGTATCAAGTACTGGCCGCTCCACCGATTCATCGATTACATGCGGGGCGACGTGCCGGTGGAAACGTTCCGCCGGCGCCTCGCGGAACACGCGCCGACACTTCGCGGGCTGGTTATCGTCGCCAGGTCGATTGCCGAGTTCGCCCTTACGCTGCCGCAGAAGTTCGTCGCACCGCTTTTCGCCGTGTGGAACCTTACCAACAGGTGCAACCTGGCGTGCAGGCACTGCTACCAGGACAGCGATCACGACCGATTGGCCGACGAGCTGAGCACAGACGAGAAGCTGCGACTCGTCGACGAAATGGGGCGGGCGCACATGCCGATGTTGGCGCTGTCCGGCGGCGAGCCGACACTCAGCAAAGACCTTATCCCCGTCCTGCGCCGCGCCAAAAGCTGGGGCATGCACACGACGATCGCAACAAACGGGACGACGATGACGGAAGATCTCGCCTGCCGGCTGGCGGAGGCGGGACTGCGATACGTCGAGATTTCGCTCGATTCGGTCGATCCGGACCGCCACGACGCCTTCCGCGGGCAGGCGGGCATGTGGGAACGCGCCGTGCAGGGCGCGAAGGTCGTCGTTCAGACAAAAGGGCTGCGACTTGGTATCGCCATGTGCGTTCACCAGGGAAATTACCGCGAAGTAGTCGATATGATCCGCTTCGCCGAGGAGATCGGGGCCGGGTGCTTCGCGCACTTCAACTTCATTCCCGTGGGGCGCGGGCTGAAGATGGTCTCCGGTGATATCACGCCGCAGCAGCGCGAAGAGCTGCTGGCGATGCTGAACGAGAAGATGCAAGAGGGCGGCATGGGCGTGATCTCGACTGCGCCGCAACTTGGCAGGGTGTGCCTCGCCGGCGCGTCGCCGGACGACGGGCGCGTTTCCTGCTCGCACGCCGGCAGCGGAAGCGGCGTCAAGGCCCGCGTAGTCGCCAAGTACCTCGGCGGCTGCGGCGCGGGGCGGACATATGTCTGTATCGAACCGGGCGGCGACGTTACACCGTGCGTGTACCTGCCGCATCGTGTGATGGGCAACGTGCGAAAGGCGCCCCTGGTTCACATCTTCCGCAAGAGCGTGTTCTGGGACGTCCTGAACGATCGCTCCAAGCGCCTGCATCACTGCGAGGTCTGCGCGCTGCGCAATTATTGCGGCGGGTGCCGGGCGAGGGCGGACGCCTACTTCGGAAAGCTCCATGCGGGCGATCCGGGGTGCATCTTCAACGAGAAACATTGGCGGAAACTCGTCGCCGATGGCGTCGCCGTCGTCGATGATTCCTCCGCAGCCGCGGACATGGAAATCACGCCGACACGCTGCTCGCCGGGGTAGGTTGCTGTTCTGCGTCTTTCGCGCCTTTCCATTTCAAATGCTACCGGAACTTTTTCCGCTTTCGGACAACTTAATACTATAGAATCAATACAGATGCGTGGGGTAAGGGTCTGTTATGGTCAGAAAGAAAGCGGCGAAGGCGGACAGCGAGCTGTTTCTCGAATACTCCCTTCGGATGACCAAGGGACGCCTGCGCCTCTTCGGCATACTCAGTGCCGTGCTCCTGATGCTGGCGGTTGGGGCTGCGTACATCCTGGTTATGGTCGTAGCCGATCACGTGAGCTCCCGCGGACTGCCTGCGGGCGTACTCGTCGGGTCGCTGTGGTCGATCATCCTGCTGGAAACCGGCATGTTCACCGTGATGGTGCTGTTTCCCCTGCTTCGGAGGATCAACGACCTGTACGTTGCCCGCCTGATCGAGAAGGCCCACCCCGACTTCCGTAACGATCTCACCGCGTCGCTGCAACTGGACGGCGACGGCGCGGATCGCGTTCCGCTGGCGGCTATCAAGCGCCGGGCGGCCCGCGAGGTCGCCTCGACGGAGGTCGAGAACTCCGTGAACGCTCGCAAGGTGACGGTCAGTGGAATGTTGTTCGCAGCCGCGGTCGGAGCGTTCGCCATCTACTGCCTGATCGCCCAGAAAAGTCCGTGGCTGTCCGTCCAGCGCGTCTGCGGGGCGATCACGGTTGACGCCCCGACCCGCACTGTGATCTATAACGTCAAGCCCGCAAGCGGGCTGAGGGTTCTTACGGGCAGGCCCGTCGAGTTTCTTGCGGACATTCGCCGATCGCAAGGCCTCGCCGTCGTGAACATATCGCGCGACGGTGGCAGGACGTGGCTGAGCGAAGACGCGATCACGATGCGGGAGGAAAGGCGGACGGCCGATGGCGCGACGCGGTTTGTCGGACGCTGGGAATCAGCCGTTGCGACGGGCGGATCGGCTGTTTTCCAAATCGTCTGCGGCGACGCGAAATCGGCGATGCGTCGCCTTCGAGTGCTGCCGATGCCGACGATCACGCGGATCGACCTGTCGTACGAGTGGCCGGACTATACGGGTAAGGGCGTCGGTAAAGACGCCGATACGAACGGCAGGATCGAGGCGCTGAAGGGGATGCTCGTCAGCGTTCAAGCCCGGGCCAATCTGCCCGTTACGTTCGCGTCGCTGGTCTTCCAGGATAAAAGCATCGCCCCGATCATCATGAAATGCAGCGGTAACGTGATGCGCACGAAGGTCAAGATAACTTCTGACGCAAAGTACCAGATTCGCTTCGAGGGCGAGGAAAATTTCATCCGCTCCGAGTCGATCTGGTACGAGATCAAGGTCCTTGGCGATAACCCGCCGCGGATCCGGATTACCGAACCCGTGGAGCGAGTTGAAGTGCGCGCCAACGGGACGTTTCGACTTATGGGCGAGGCCGGCGACGATTACGGTATCGCGGAGTTGACGTTGGTGTGCGATGGTCCGGGCGGGGTTCGGCGTATCGGACTGGGCAGCTTCGGTAAGCCGGGACTGACCGCAAGGGCGATAGATCGAACTCTGTCCGCGAAAGACATAGGTCGGAAGGGCGAGCGATTCCTCTGCCGCGTCGAGGGCAGAGACTATTTTGGCGCAGGCGGACAGATAGGGCGAAGCCGGTCGTTCGAGCTGTTGATCCTCGAACCGGATGAGGGACTTGAGCAGCAGGCTTTGGCCGAGGAGCAGGCCGGGCGACGACAGAAAGAACTGGAGGGACAAGGTGCTCCCGACAAGCAGGGCGGCGAACAAGGCGAACAAGGCGAACAGGGCGAACAAGGTGAACGGGGCGAACAGATAGCAGTCGCTCCGCAGGATCCGAAAGAGTTAAAGGAAGCGGCCGAGGAAATCCTTCGCCCCGAAGATCAACGCGAGCGGGAGGCAATCGAAAAACTCGCCGAAGCACTGGGCGAGGAGGAACAACAGGAACAAGGTCAAGAGCAGGGTCAAGAGCAGGGACAGGGCGAAGGCCAGGGTGAAGGCCAAGGTGAAGGCCAGGGTGAAGGTCAGGGTCAAGGTCAGGGCGAAGGTCAAGGCCAGGGTGAAGGTCAGGGTGAAGGCCAGGGTCAAGGTCAGGGCGAAGGCCAAGGTGAAGGTCAAGGTCAGGGTGAAGGCCAGGGTCAAGGCCAGGGCGAAGGTCAGGGACAAGGTCAAGGCCAGGGTCAAGGACAAGGTCAGGGCGAAGGTCAAGGCCAGGGACAGGGTGAAGGCCAAGGTGAAGGTCAAGGTCAGGGTGAAGGCCAGGGCCAGGGTCAAGGTCAAGGCCAGGGTCAAGGTCAAGGTCAAGGTCAGGGCGAAGGCCAGGGTCAAGGACAGGGTCAAGGCGAAGGACAAGGCCAGGGTCAAGGACAAGGTCAGGGCGAAGGTCAAGGCCAGGGACAGGGTGAAGGCCAAGGTGAAGGTCAAGGTCAGGGTGAAGGCCAGGGCCAAGGACAGGGCGAAGGCCAGGGACAAGGTCAAGGCCAGGGACAAGGACAGGGTCAAGGTCAGGGTGAAGGCCAAGGACAGGGCGAAGGTCAGGGACAAGGTCAAGGCCAGGGTCAAGGCCAGGGTCAAGGCCAGGGTCAAGGCCAGGGTCAAGGACAGGGTCAAGGCCAGGGACAAGGACAGGGTCAAGGTCAGGGTGAAGGCCAAGGACAGGGCGAAGGTCAGGGACAAGGTCAAGGCGGCGCCGGTACGAGTGGTGGCGGGAACACAAGCGGGCAGTCTGGTGGAGACCCTAATTCAGGTTCGTCAGATGAGCGTGGTCAGGTTGACGAGCCTGAAGGTCCGGAGAAGCTCCAGCCGGGCGAGGCGCGGCGAATCCGCGCCATCGGCAGGGCGCTCGACGAAGCGCAAAATCAAATCCGCAGCGGTTCGGTCGATCCCGAGTTGCTCAAGCAGTTGGGCATGTCGGCCCGGCAGTTCCAGTCATTCGTCGAGAAGTACACCAGCCTCTACGGCAAGGTCAAACCCATGCTGGAGCGGACGGAGCGGCCGGATGCAGCAGTCGGTTCCATTTTCCTGCCGGGTGGTGATCAGCTTCAGCGTGGTCGCTCTACCGGCATGAGCGATGCCTCCGGTTACGAGAAGCTCTCGAAAGACAAGTTGAGGGAGCTTAGCGAAGCCGGCGCCGAGAAGGTGGACCCGAAATATCGCAAGCATGTCGAAGCGTATTTCCGGGCGATCAGCGAGCAGACCGGTCCAACGAAGACGCCTTCGACCACGCTAGAACCCTAGAGGGCGTCCCACATTTCGGGTTCTTTCCGCAGCGCCTTGGGGGCTGAGAATATCTCGTGGTACAGAATTGCCTGCCGAAGCGCGTTGGCGCTGTTCAAGCCCGTGAAAGTTTGTTCCGTCGTCGCCGGTTCAACGGCGGCGGTAGCGGGTGGCATCGTTACCGGCTGAAGGCGCCGCTTGGTTAAATCCCGCTTCGCCTGCTCTTCGATTTGCATCCGTCGGCGTCTCTTGGCGATCCGGTTCACCGTTATCGGCGCCGCCGGTGGCGTTCTTTGCAGTTCAACCACCGGCTGGGGCGGGGCGGGGGTCCGTTTCACGGGTTGTTCGTAGGCCGACCTGGATTTACCGTGAATTTTGTCGGCGCGGCGACGTTCCCTCAGCATTTGCAGGGCTTCGCCGGCGGACCGCGCCTGGGGGGTTTCCCGTGGCTGGGTTCTTCGAGGCGCCTGGGTTTCCTCGTCGCGTTCGGCAAACCCCTGTTCGGCGCGCTTGGCCTTCTGCTCTTCCTGCGTTTCGCGGATCTTCTTGGCGATTGCGCCGATACCGGCGATCACAAGGAATACGACGATAACCAGCAACTCGGAGATCGAGTCCCAGTTGCCTTCCGCCAGCGGGATGTTCGCCGTTATCGTCATTACCCGTTACTTGTTCGGCGTCTGCGGTTTTTCGCCGCTGCCGCCGATGTTTTCCCGCATGCTCGTGTCGGCCTGGATGTTCTTCATCCGGTAGTAATCCATGATTCCGAAGTTGCCGCTACGGAAGGCTTCAGCCATCGCACGCGGGATCTCCGCTTCCGCCTCGACGACCTTCGCGCGGTTTTCCTGCGTAAGCGCCTTCATCTCCTGGGCGCGTGCCATCGCCATCGCGCGGCGCTTCTCCGCCTCCGCCTGGAATCGCCGCTTGTCCGCCTCGGCCTGGTCGGCCTGGAGCTTCGCGCCGATGTTGTCTCCGACGTCAACGTCCGCAATGTCGATCGAGAGAATCTCGAACGCCGTCCCGGCGTCCAGGCCCTTGGCCAGGACGGTGCTGGAAATATTATCGGGGTTTTCGAGCACGGCCTTGTACGTCTCGGCGGAACCGATCGTCGTGACGATGCCCTCGCCGACGCGGGCGATGATCGTCTCCTCGGTAGCTCCACCAACGAGGCGGTCGATATTGGCCCGCACGGTGACGCGCGCCTTTGCCTTCACCTGGATACCGTCCTTGGCGACGGCGTCCACCGTCGTCTTTCCGCCGGCTGGGTTCGGGCAGTCGATGACCTTCGGGTTGACCGAAGTCTGCACCGCTTCGAGAATGTCCCTTCCCGCAAGGTCGATCGCGGTGCCCGTTTTCCACGTCAGCTCGATGTTCGCCCGGTTGGCGGCAATAAGCGCACGGACGACCAGCATCGGATTTCCACCGGCGAGGTAGTGACTTTCGAGTTCCTCGGTCCCCAGTTCCAGGCCCGAGCGAACCGCCTGGATTCGCGCAAGGACTATCATCTGCGAGTTCACCTTCCGGAACCGCATGCCGATAAGCTGCAGCATTCCAACGCCCGCGTGTGCCGCCAACGCCTGCAGCCACAGGTTGAACGCCGGGGCGAACAGTGCGAGAAATACCATGCCGATGAAAACCAAAATACCTATCAGCACCCAACCAGCCGTGCCCACTAAAAGCAAACCCGTCATTTCCGTCCCTTTCTATGTGTCGGCTTCAAATCGAATGTCCGCGATCAGTCTATCATCTCCGCCCGCACGATCAAGCAACGAGTAATCGTCACCCGGAAATCTTCCGCACGATAACTTCCGTTCCCTCCGCCCGCACTACGCTGACGGTGGAATTTTTTTCGATCATCTCGCTTTCAGCCCGCGCTCCGACTCGCCGCCCGTCGATGCGAACCGCGCCGCAGGGATGAAGCGTGGTCTCGGCGGTGCCGGTCTTTCCGATCAGGCTTTCGAGCTGCGACGAAAGCGGCGCCGCCTCTCCGGTGGCGTCGCGCGCCTTGCCTAAAAAGAGCATCCGTCCCAGGGGCGATCTCGGCAGCACCTTGATCAGGAGTATGAAGTAGGCTGGAAGCAGCACAATCGACGTGAACATGACCGTGAACCCAGTCGCGTCGCCGAATTCGGTGAACGTCATCCAGACGGCTGCGATGATAAAACCGAAGCCCATCGCTATGATCACGCCGAAGAAGGGCGTGAGTATTTCCAACGCGAATAAAACCATCGCGGCAATGAAAAACGATACTATTGTCCAGAACATTTTTGGAATCTCTCCGATCCGCTCAATGACCAGTTAGTTTCTTTGCGACTACTGTTGTCCATAACACATATTGAACCTCTATGCCTCAGGCCTTCTCTATGATTACGTGGTTTCCTTCGCGTCGCAGGACGCGCACCGCGGCGCCGGTTTCGATGATATCGCCTTCGCTGGTCGCGTCGAGCAGCACCTCGCCGAAACGCACCTTTCCGACCGGCCTGCACATGGTCTCGACGACGCCCGTGTCGCCAATCTGCACGCCAGGCACGGGAGAACTTTCCGTGACCGGCGGCGTTTCGACGTGCTCGGCTGGCCCGAGGAAGATCCGGCGCGTCACCGGGGTTTTTGGCAGCAGCCTCGAAAGGGTCATGCTGGCGGCGATCGCCAGAAGAAACGAAATCGCCAGCCAGAACGCGCCGTTCTCGAACATCCGCCAGTCCACGTCGGTTTGGGGGATAGGCAACTCCGTGGGCGCATTGGGCAGGAGCATCGCCAGCATGGCGGCGATACAAAGCACGAAGCCCGTAATGCCCGCCGCACCGAATCCGGGAATCACGAATATCTCAAGAACGATCAGGACCAACCCGACGGCGAGAATCACCATTTCGACGGGGTTGGCAAGCCCGACCAGGAAGCGGCTTCCGATCAGCGTCAGCAGGCACAGCACCGCGATTGCGCCGAAGATGCCAAGTCCCGGGGTCCTCAGCTCGGTGAATCCGCAAATGAGCATGATCGTCATCAGCAGTCCCGCGATGACGGGGCTGGTGAGGAAAATCGCGACCTCGTCCAGCGGACGGTCCTCCAGGCGCTCCATTGGAGGACGAATGTTGTAATGGTTCCGGAGATCGTCCATCGAATCGAATTTGCGGGTCGCGACGCCGGCGAAAATGGCGTCGTCAGTGGAGAGCGTGACGAGCTTGTCATCCGGGTCGAAACGCCTGACGTATCGCCACGTCGCATCCTTCGGGCCGCGATGAAGCGGGTTGTCGGCAGGAACGTCGCCGACCTTCCCTCGCCATTCCGCGGCATCGACGATCCGAAGTTCGCCGGTTTCATGGTGGCGGATCACCCATAATTCGATCGGGACGTTGACCATCGCCTCCCAGACGGAGGGGTTGTACCCGCGCTCCTTGGCAAGGCGAACGACCATGGTGCGGATGGGAGATTCGATTTTTGCGCGCTCGGCCTTGGGAAGCGACTGGAGCCCGCCCTGGGGCGTAATGATGATCGGCATCGAGTCGCCGATCACGGCCTTGGGCGC
This sequence comes from Planctomycetota bacterium, assembly GCA_024275995.1. GTDB lineage: Bacteria > Planctomycetota > Phycisphaerae > SM23-33 > SM23-33 > JAJRYB01. The sequence continues at coordinate 12,919 of JAJRYB010000061.1, forward strand.
CATTACGATTTCGTCGCACGACAGGGAGATAAGCGCTCCTGCGGAGTAGGCGTTCGGATTGACGTACGCGATGGTATAGACGTCGCGCAGGTCCTCGGAGATCATCTTCATGATCGCTTGCATGGCATCGCCGGCGCCGCCGGGCGTGTCCATGTCGAAAATGACCACCTCCGCCTTCTTCGAGCGGCAAATATTAACCTTGTACCTGACGATGTCGCGCGTAGCAGACGAAATAGGCCCCTTGATCGGGATGATGAACGCCCGCGTGACCTCCTTCGGCAGCTTCGGCGGAGCGGTTTCAGGCTTTCTCGGCGCGAACCAGCCATCGTCGGTTTGGCGCGCTCCGGCAGGGAGGCTTATCGGAGCGCTCCGGGCGATCAGCGGTCCGGTCCATGCCGCCAGGCAGATTGCCGAGGTGAGCAATACTTTCGAGACGATCGTGTTACCGCAGTGCGTCATTACGGTCCTTTCGAGGGTAATCCGCATGAAAGATCATTCTACGCTCCCCGTCGATTGGACACAACTTCGCTCTACTTGACCGCGGAGAGCTTAATCGCCTTTTTCATTCGGGCCGAGATCAGAGCAGCGGCCAGCACACGCTGAGTCTGGTATGCGTCGGCGAAATCCGGAATCGGGACGACGGGCTTTTTACCTGCAAGCACGCGGAGGATATCGTATGCCTGGTTCACGAACCCGTGCTCGTATCCGACGAGGTGCGCGTCAGGCCACCACGCCTCGACGTACGGATGATCCGGCGCGTGCGTGCACATGATCGTGGTCCAGCCCTGCGTAATTCGCTCAGCCGTGGCGTCGTAGTACTCCAGCTCGTTCATTCGCTCGAAGTCGAACCGGATGGCGCCCTTCGTACCGTTGATCTCGAAGCCGTTGGCGTTCTGGTTCCCGGTCGCCTGTCGGGCGGCCTCGAAGCTCGCCACCGCGCCGCCGCTGAACCGCGCGAGGAACAGGACGGTATCGTCGACGGTGACTTTTCCTTTCCCGGCGGGGGCGCCGGGCATACGGCTGCGCTTCGTGATGAACGTCTCGGCGATCGCGCCGCATATCTCGGTGATCTCCTGGCCCGTTACGAAGCGCATCATATCGACGATGTGCGCGTTCAGGTCGCCGTGCGCGCCGCTACCGGCGAATTTCTTCTCGAACCGCCAGGTGAGCGGGACGGACTCGTCCGCCCAGTCCTGAAGGTAATGAGCG
>JAJRYB010000062.1 GCA_024275995.1 Planctomycetota bacterium
CGCGTCAGGCCACCACGCCTCGACGTACGGATGATCCGGCGCGTGCGTGCACATGATCGTGGTCCAGCCCTGCGTAATTCGCTCTGCCGTGGCGTCGTAGTACTCCAGCTCGTTCATTCGCTCGAAGTCGAACCGGATGGCGCCTTTCGTACCGTTGATCTCGAACCCGTTGGCGTTCTGGTTCCCGGTCGCCTGTCGGGCGGCCTCGAAACTCGCCACCGCGCCGCCGCTGAACCGCGCGAGGAACAGGACGGTATCGTCAACGGTAACTTTTCCTTTCCCGACGGGGGCGCCGGGCATCCGGCTGCGCTTCGTGATAAACGTCTCGGCGATCGCGCCGCATATCTCGGTGATCTCCTGGCCCGTTACGAAGCGCATCATGTCGACGATGTGCGCGTTCAGGTCGCCGTGCGCGCCGCTACCGGCGAATTTCTTCTCGAACCGCCAGGTGAGCGGGACGGACTCGTCCGCCCAGTCCTGAAGGTAATGAGCGCGAACGCGGCGAATTTCGCCGAGTTTTCCCGACTTGAGGAGCTTGTACGCCGTCGCCACTGCCGGGCAACGACGATAGTTGTACCAGACGAACGTCTTGACCTTCGCCTTTTTGGCGGCGGCGGCCATCTCGCGAGCTTCCTTCAACGAGCCGGCGATGGGCTTCTCGCAAGAACAGTTCTTACCGGCGGCGATGGCGGCCTTGGCGACCGGGGCGTGCATGAAGTTCGGCGTCACTATGTCCACCAGGTCGATTTCGTCGCTCCTGACGAGTTTCTTCCAATCCGTCGATGCGTTCCGCCAACCCCAGTTATCGGCGAAGGCGCGAGGGTTTTCGACAGCCTGGCCGAATACCGTGTGCATCACGGGCTTCAGCGGCGGCTTGAAAAACCTGCTCACCTGTCCCCACGCGTTCGAGTGCGTCCGTCCCATGAACCCTTGGCCGATCAGGGCTAGGTCGATTGTCTTGCTCGCCATCGGAAGTCTCCTTTGCGTCTCGTCGGCTGAACGTTTTCTTCTCTTGTGGATATAGGTTGAATATATTCCTATCCTGTAGGGCGTGCAACCGTCCTCCGTCGCGTGCGGGAAGGCACCGAAGCCCTCAGGAAGAATATCCATTCACATAATACACGTCATCGCGATTTTGATCTCACTGACCGCGGCGCTGTCGTATCTGAATTATCGTTTCGTGAAGCTGCCCTCGACGATCGGACTGACGCTGCTGAGCCTGTTGATGGCGGGCTGCATTTTGGCGGTTCGCCCGTTTGCGCCGTCCGTCGTAACGGGCGCGCTGGCTATGGTCCAGTCGATCGACTTCCGAACGGTCCTGCTGGAAGGGCTGCTCGGCGCGCTGCTTTTCGCGGGGTCGCTGCACGTGGACATAAACGACCTCGAGGATCAGAAATGGGCGATCGCCGTTTTCGCCATGATCGGCGTGCTGGCCTCCACGGTGCTGGTGGGCCTGGCTACGTGGTGGCTGTCGTCGGTAATGTCGCTCGGTATCGAGCCAATCTGGTGTTTCCTGTTCGGAGCGCTTATCTCGCCCACCGATCCGATAAGCGTGCTGGCGATACTCAGGAAGATCGGAGCGCCCAGGTCGCTGGAAACCGAGATCGCCGGCGAAGCGCTGTTCAACGATGGAATCGGCGTGGTGGTGTTCCTCTCGCTGCTGAGGATAGCGACCGACGGCGACGTGAACGTTTCGCGAATCGCGGGGTTGTTCCTCCAGGAAGCCGTGGGGGGAATCGTTTTCGGGTTGCTGGCTGGGTACGCCGCGTTCCGTCTGCTCCTCAGTATCGACAACTATCGCGTGGAGGGGCTTGTCCTCTTGGCGCTCGTCGTGGGGGGGTATCCCCTCGCCCAATACCTGAACGTCTCCGGGCCGCTGGCGATGGTCGTCGCCGGTCTGCTTATCGGAAACCGCGGGCGAAGGCTCATGATGTCGGAAGAAGTCCGCCGCCGGGTCTTTGGCTTCTGGGAAATCGTCGATGAAATCCTCAACGCCATACTGTTCGTTCTGATCGGCCTGGAAGTACTGGTGCTGTCGCTGTCGGGCAGGTACCTGCTGGCGGGACTGGTGTGCATACCGCTTACGCTGATGGCGCGTCTGATCAGTATCGGAATCCCGCTTGAGCTGATGAACCTGCGGCGCCGGTTCACACCCGGCGCACTGAGGATACTGGTATGGGGCGCCCTTCGCGGGGGCATATCAATTGCCATGGCGCTGTCGCTGCCCAAGGGTCCCAGCAGGGACGTCATCCTCACGATGACCTACGTCGTCGTGGTATTCTCCATCCTCGTGCAGGGGTTGACGGTCAAGAAACTTATTCGCAGCGGGTGACAGACCTGTATTTTTTACCACAGAGATCACAGAGAACACGGAGGCTATTACTTCAAAGATAGTTATCGCGTAAACGGAAGGTGTTCGGAAACACTCCGCTTATTCAACTTTTCACCAAGCAACGTCCGTCCGCCTCATAAGGTTCTGCCGTTAAAAAACTTCTACCTCTGTTTCCTCAGCGGCTATGAATTATCCGGGCGAAAGCTCAAACCGCTGCGACGGTTCGACGTTCCTTTCGCCAAGGACGCAGAACGCCCTTGGAGTCCAGGTACGCCTCGCATCGCGTCATGATTCCCGCGTCGTTGCTGTGCCCGTCGAATTGCAGCGTCAGGAACGGCTTTCCGGCCGAGGCCGTCCTCACGAAATGTTTCACGAAGGAGTCGGGCCCGCACTTGAAGTTCGTGATGTAGATGACGTGCAGGTTATCCCTGCCGGCGACGACCTTGGCGGTTGCGAGGATGCGCTGCCCCATCGCCCAGAACATATTGTCGTTTATGTCCGAGATATCCTCGCGGGTCGTGTCGATGAAATCCTGCGGAATGCAGTTCACGCCGTAGTAGTCGCGCAGTTTCTGCGCCACCGAAAGATTGACGCCGACGTCGTGGATGTTGTAAGGCCGGCCCACCAGCACGATACCCATCGCGCCGCTGCGGTCCAGGTCCGCCAGCGCTTTCCTGCCGGCGACGAGAACCTTCCGACGGAACGATTGCTGGGTTTCGACGGCAGAGGCGACGGCAGCGAAAACCGTTTTGCGATCAACGCCGAGCGCTTCGAACATCTCCACCAGGTCCGACGCCAGGCGCCTGGGTCCCAACGCGAAATTGACTCTCGGCGTCAGGAACTTCGGCGCGCAATCCTTCAGGCCCGGCGCCTGCCGGCAGACGAACGGAAGCGTCTGGTGCCACGGACACAAATGCGTCGGCGGGTTCGGCATGTCCGACTCGACGGAAAGGATGTTCGGCATGAGAATGTAGTCCACGCCCTTTTCGTAGAGATCGGCGACGTGGCCGTGCGCTACGATAATCGGGAAGCAAGGCTCGGCGACCACGGTATCCAGACCCGACTGGATGATCTTGCGGTTCGTCCTGTCGGAGAGCACCACGCGGAAGCCGCACCGCCTCAGCACCGTCCTCCAGAACGGAAGGGTCTCCATTGCGAACATCGTCATGGGGATGCCTACCGTAAGCGCGTCGCCGTTCGGTGCGGCAAGGTCGGAATCGTCCAGCAGCAGCTTCTGGCGAAGCGCCATCAGGTCTTCGATGACGGGCTTCCGTGCGGCATGAGAGACCTTGCGGAATTTCTCGGAGCACTTGTCGCCCCAGTAGGTCTTCTCGCCCTCGACGTTGAACTCCTGGATCTGGCAGGTGTTCGAGCAGCCATTGCACATGAACTCGCGGAGCGTGTAATCCACCTGTGACAGGTCGTAGCCGCGGAACCGTGAACGGGCGCGGGCTTGGATTTCGTCGCGGACCTCCGAGACGTATCTGCCGGACCGTTCGGGCGCCGGTCCGCTTTCCGCATCGCCGAGAGGCGCCGCGAGCATTTTATCCCGGGCGAGCAGCGCCGCTCCTATGGCGCCTATCACCCCGTTATGCGGCGGGACGATGATCTCCTTGCCGCACACCGCGGCGAAAGCGGCCGCCACCGAATCGTTGTATGCCGTGCCGCCCTGGAAGAAAATACAATCGCCGATCTTCCGCCCGCGGACCACGCGGTTGATGTAGTTGTATACCACCGAGTACGCCAGCCCGGCAACGAGGTCTTTCTTCTCGGCGCCGCGCTGGAGGTAGCTGTTGACGTCGCGCTCCATGAACACCGTGCACCGCTCGCCAAGTCGCACCGGCGCCTCGCTCGAAAGCGCCAGCGACGCGAATTCGTCCTTGATGGATATGTCCAGCTCTTCGGCGCGTTCTTCCAGGAAGCTGCCCGTCCCGGCGGCGCAGGCTTCATTCATCGTGAAGTCCACCACCACGCCGTCGTCCAGCGAGATGAACTTGGAATCCTGCCCGCCGATCTCGAAGATCGTGTCGGGTATTCGACCGCCGAGCATCTTGTGCCCGATGAACGTGGCGCCGGTCTTGTGCGCGGTGATTTCGTCGTTGATGGTGTCCGCCCCGATCAACTGCCCGATCAGTTCCCGTCCCGAGCCGGTTGTCCCCGCGCCGAGAATGCGGAGATTCCGCCCCCAATCTTCGCGAATGCTCGCCAGCGCGTCGGAGACGACCTCGATGGGCCTTCCCTGCGTGCGAGTGTATATCTCGACGATAACCTTTCCTTCCTCGTCGATTGCGACGACGTTCGTCGATACGCTGCCGATATCGACGCCGAGATACGCCTCCACAGGCTGATCGTCGTACGATCGTTCGTAATCGATAACGCGATCGCGCAGCAGCACCACCTCGTCCATCTTCAAAGGTTCCTGCGTGGGGAACACGCCGTGCGTCGAATCGCTGGCGGCTCGCAGTTCGTTCATACCGGAGGACAGGTCGGCGGCGCCGCCCGATCGGCTCGCGATTACTGCCGAGCCTATCGCGGGCATGTGCGCGAAGCCCGGTGGAACGATCAACTGCGATTCGTCCAGGTCGAATGTTTCTCTCATCGCCTTCACGACCGCCGCGTTGGCGGCTACGCCGCCGACGAACGCTACGGGCGATATGACAGGATGGCTGCGAACCACCGCCGTGCGGAAGTTCCTCGCCACCGCGTTGCACAGGCCCCGAAGCACCTCGGCCGGGGAATAACCCTTCTGCTGGGCGTGGATCATGTCGCTCTTGGCGAACACGCTGCACCGTCCCGCGACCTGTGCGGTCCTCTCCGCCGAAAGACAGATATCGCCCACCTGCTCGACGGGAAACTTCAATCGGCCTGCCTGCTGATCGATGAAACTGCCCGTCCCTGCGGCACAGTCGCCGTTGGTGGCGTAATCGACGATTCCGTACGTGCCGTCGTCGTTGCGCGCGAGGCGAAGATACTTGGATGCTTCCCCGCCCATCTCGAAAACGCTCTTCGCCTCCAGCCCCGTCGCCTCCAACCCGCTTGCGAGAGCCTTGAACTCGTTGATAACCGACGCGCCAAGCGTTCCGGCGACCAGGCGTGACGCTCCTCCGGTCATGCATATGCCTGCTATTTCATCGGCCCCGACGGCTGCGATTACCTGCTCCAGCATCTCCCGCGCCGCGGCGACGGGCTTTCCGCGCGTCCGTCGATATTCGCTGAGGTAGATCTGTCCGCCCTTACCATCGCCAAGTGAACGGAACGTGTCGCCCGAAGGCGCAACTTCGCCATCGGACAGCAGGGCGGTCGTGGCGCTCACGGCGCCGATGTCCATTCCAACATAAAAACTCATGCGTCGCCTGCTCCGTGTTCTTCGGGTATGCGAACGTTGGAAACTATTCTCGAAAACCCCGCCAGGTCCATCCGTGAGCCCGCCTGGGAATCTCTCCTTGGTTGTCTGTGCCGCGCGACAGGCCAAGCCGTCACCCCAACCTGGGCTTGGCGGCGACTTCACGCGAGCGATCATTATGATGGGAATCGCGTTTCGATTTCAAGGGAAAAGCCGCTGGCAGCGGCAGATATGTTTACCCCGGGGGCGCAAAAGTCGCCTCCACCATTGTGCCGGTGACGTGCCCAAAGTTCAGAACCCATTATTTCAAGTGGGTGGCTGCCTGACGCCGGAGCGTCATGGACCCTGCCTCCCTTAATGGGCTTATCGGTTCATTACTAAGGGACGACTGCCGAACACGGCAGAGGCTAACGTCGATGTCCGATTATACCACATACTTTATCGGCGCGTACCCGGCAAAACTTGAATCCCAGCCGTTTCAAACGCACGCCGGCGTCGAATTTATTTTCGAACCTCCGCGCCGAGCTTTTCTGCCGTCGCCGAAAGCACCGCGTCGACCTGTTCGTCCACCTGCTCGCTGCGCAGCGTGCCCTGGTCCCAGCGGTACGTCAGCGTCACCGTGATGCTCTTGCGTCCCTCGGCGATCGGTTTTCCGCGGTAGGTCGTCACGTAGTCCACTCCTACGCGCATCGGCTGGTCCACCGCTGCGATAACCTCGATAAGCCTGCTCCAGGTGACCTCGTCGTCAACTATCAGCGACAGGTCGCGTCGCACGGCCGGGAACCTGGGCACCGGTCGATACGCTCGTTTTGCGCCGGCGTGTCGATCCAGGGCGTCGAATCGAACTGTCGCCGCCGCCGGGGCATGCTCCAGTGCGTAATGGTCCCGCACGTTTTCCGCCACGATTCCGATGTGCCCGATCGCCTCGCCATCCAGCAGCACCTCTGCCGATGCGGTCGGGCAAAGTCCGTCCGCTTCGGCCGGTCGGACCTCCAACCGCCCGTCCGGTGCTACGTAGGCCACCACCGCCTCCATCGCTCCGCGAAGCTCTCGCAGATTCCTGGAAGTCACCATCGCCATCTCCCAGTGCTCTGACGGCAGGGTTTGCCCCTCGGCGGGTGGGCGGAAGACGCTCGCCAGTTCGAACAGGTTCACCGGCCCGTTCCCGGCGTCCTGGTTTGTCTTGCATACCCTCAGCAGGCTCGCAAGCAGCGTCGCTCGAAGCGCGTTGTTGGATCGGCGAACCAGCGGATCGACGTGCACCGCTTCACGGCAGCCGAACATCGCAGCCTCGGCGTCGTCGATGAAGCCCGGCGTGATCGCCTCGTCGAACCCGACCGCCCTGAGCGCGTCGCAGGTTCGGCGTCGCGTCCGCTGCACGCCACCGGCGTCCCTGAGCGCGTGAGTCACCCGGTCCTGCACCGGAATGTTATCGTAGCCTTCCATGCGGGCGACTTCCTCGACCAGGTCCACCTCGCGTGAAAGGTCGGGTCGGTGTGGTGGAATCGTGCAGACGATCCTGCCGTCTTCGATCCGCGGCGAAAGTTCCAGCCCGCGGAGGATTGCTTCCTGTTTCCCAGCCGGGATATCGACGCCCAGCAGCAGGTTCGTCCGCTCGGGCCTCAGCGAAACCTCGACAGGTTCGAACGGTTTTGCCCACACGTCTATAACGCCGCCCGCCAGTTCGCCGCCGGCAAGGTCCAGGATCAGCCCGCACGCTCGCAGCGACGCGGCGTTCACGCCGACCGGGTCCACGCCGCGCTCGAAACGGAAGTTGCTCTCGCTCATCAATTGCAGCTTGCGGGACGTGCGTCGCGTGACCATCGCGTCGAAGACAGCCGACTCGATCAGCACGTTCGTCGTCGATTCCGTAACCTCCGTACTAAGCCCTCCCATCACCCCGGCGATTGCGACCGCCTTTTGTGCGTCCGCGATGACCAGCATCTGCTCGTCCAGGTGGCAGGTGGTCCCGTCGATGCTCACCATGACCTCGCCCTCCTCCGCACGACGAACGACGATCCTGTGCTCGGAGAGCTTATCGTAATCGAAGCTGTGCAGCGGCTGGGAGTATTCCATCAGCACGTAGTTCGTCGCGTCCACGACGTTGTTGATGCTGCGAAGTCCGACCGCCTCCAGCCGCTCGACCATCCATCGCGGGCTGGGACCTACCTTCACGTTGCGAATAACGCGGGCTGTGTATCGCGGGCAAAGCTCCGGCTCGAGCACATCGACGCGGGCGAGGTTTTCTACCTTCCCGCTGGTGGCAAGCTCGCCGATACCCGGCGGGGTGAACCTGGCGCCGGTGATCGCCGCCACCTCGCGAGCGACGCCGAGGTGCCCGTTGCAGTCCGGACGGTTGGAGGTCACCTCCAGGTCCAGCACGACGTCGCTGTCGGTCTCGATGATCTGCTCGCAGTTCAGCCCCGCGCAGGTCAGGCGCTCGGCCAGTTCCTTCGCGGACATCGACAGCTCGACGTAGTCCGTCAGCCAGTTCAGTGATATCTTCATGACGCTTTTATAGCATTTTCGTCCGGTTCCGCAATACCGCAGGCGAAGCAACTGTCGGCTGCCGATTCCCGGGCGAAAAATGCTCAAGGATTTTCACTCCTACGCCCGAATTGCCAAGTGTGCCAAGTGCGTATGACCAAGGTCAGGTCGGCCGAGCGAGTCCCGTCACAGAGACGGCTCGCCTGGGGCGGATACGTCAAGCAAACACGCGGAGGTAGCAACCATGACCATGCCCGCACTATTTGAGAACCTGGAATCCCGCCTGTTACTAAGCGGATCACTGGCGTCCGGCGAGGCGGCGCTGTTCGACTTCGATTCGGACGGCAGCAACGACGCCGTGCTGGTCAATACCGGCGCGGTGGCTATCGAATACGACGTTGCGGGCGCCGACGGTGTGTCGGTTAACCTTACCGGCGACGGCGCAAAGTTCGTCACGAACGCGTGGGTCAATGTTTCGGACAACGACGCCGGCGACGATTTTCGTCTCGAGCGGGCGAAGGTCGGAACGAGGATAAAGTACGGCGGCGTGTGGTACGATCCTATCGTCGGGGCGAGCAGCCTGAATGCCGCCGAGGTCGGCCTGCTGAAAATCGGCGAAGGCAGCCTGCAATCTCTCAATACATCCGAGGGCGGTATCGGGCAGGTGCGCCTCTACGATGGCGACCTGTACGACGTGTATTCCGCCGCGGACGTGGATCGCCTGGATATCTCCGGCGACGTGCTGGGCAGCCTGTACACACTCGGGGATATCGGAACCTTCCTTGCCGATCGCGTTGACGCCGCGTCGATTATTACCGACGGCGGACGTATCGGACGAATGTACGTGGAATCGCTCAGTGGAGGGATGTTCCTCCAGAGCGACGGGATCGGCAAGCTTGTCGCCGAGACGATCGACGGCTACTCGGTGCTCATAGTCCAGGGCACGCTGGATAAACTCAGCGTCTCGTCGATTACCGGGGGCGCCTACATCCAGGCAGAGGCGATCGGCAGGGTTTACGCGGACTCGATCACCGGCGAGGCGATGCTGACGACGGTCGGCGACCTCGGCAGGCTGTATGCCGATACGATCGAAGGCGCGACGATAACCATCGGCGGGAACGCCGGAAAAATCGACGTGGATACTCTTTCCGGATCGCAGGCAGGGACCACCGTTACTATCGGCGGCGACCTGGCGAAACTCTCCGCCGGGACGATCACCGGCGGCGGCGATTACGGCTTCCTGAGCGTCAGCGTGGGCGGCGAGGTCACAAAGTTGTATGCCGATACTATCACCGGCGGCGTGAACAGCACCACCGATATCGCCATCTCCGGAGGGCTGGGCAAGCTCAACGTCGGACTGCTCGAAGGCGGGCAGACGGTGGACTATGGATTCTCGTCGCTGAACCTGGACGTCACCGGCGATATCAACAGGCTTCGCGCGGGGCTGATCTCCGGTGGAACGGGTAACGGCTTCGCAATGCTGACGATCAACGTTAACGAGTTGTACGACGATAACGGCGATCTGGTTGCGGCGGGGGACGTTAACAATCTGCGCGCCGCGGCGATAAGCGGCGGCGACATGTCCGACGGCGGCGACGCCATGGTGATGATCAATATCGCCAACGATCTGAAATTCGCCCGCGTCGGGCAGATCATCGGCAGCGGTTCGACCGAACCGATCGGCGACCCGTCGGTGTTCCTGAACGTCGGGCACGATATCGTCAAGCTGGTTGCCGGTGAGATTACCGCCGGAACCGCCACGGGCGACGGCGCGTATGCAGCCGTGTGGATCAACGCCGGACATGACATCAAAAAAATCGTCGCCGGTACGATCGACGCGGGTGAAGCTATCGGCGATTACGCCATCGCCGAGGTGCACTTCGAGGCTGGGCACGATATCGGGCGGATCAGCGCCAACGGGATAACCGGTGGAATAGCCAACGGCGAAGGCGCGCTTGCGGGGGTGTACTTCAACGCCGCGCGAAATATAGACGTAGTGGCTGCGGGCCTGATAAGCGGCACGCAGTCCGATCGTCCGATGCACACGCCCGATCCGACGGTACGGTTCATCGCCGGAGGCGATATCGGACTGGTCCTTGCCGGTCGCATCACCGGTGGAACGGTTGTCGCCGATGGAGACGCGGTGGCCCAATCGTCCGTCGTCCTGCAAGCCCTGGGCACGTACGTTGACGAAAACGGCCTCCAGAGCGAAGGGAACATAGATCGGATCGTCGCAGGAACCATCACCGGAGGGTCCGCTACGGGCGCCAACGCCCTGAGCTACGTCAAGATTCATGCCGCCAACAACATAGGCTCGCTCTATGCGGACCGCATCTCCGGCGGGCAGAGCGGCGACGGCGGGTACAGCTACGTGAACATCCTCGCCGAACGCGATATCGAA
>JAJRYB010000063.1 GCA_024275995.1 Planctomycetota bacterium
AACCAGGAACAGGCTGGAAAGGGTTTTTCGAGGAGCGAAAATACGTAACGTCTTATTACACACAGAGATACAGAGATGCAGGGAAATTAAAAAACGCTTTGCTTTGTTTTTAAACCTCATTTCCCTCTGTTCCTCTGTGTCGGTTTTTCGTTCTTTAATTGTCAAGCAACTTCAGCGCGCGTAGCACGCGCCTCCATACTTGGGCCAATACCCATGTTTGTGCTACCCAAAAGGGGAACTTTTCGAAAAGTGATGTGTGCAACTTCTTATTCAGGCAGGAGATATAAAAAAATATTTTCCGGGGTGAATTCGGGTGTCCGCCGGGCATTTTGCGCGCGCAAAACGGGCACGCCGAGCGATGAACCACTTGACCCACAGGGAGTTATCTTCATCACGAACTCTGCTCGCTCGAAATCGGCTTGCCTTTTGGCGCACTCGCAGCACATTATTGCTCCCGTGATAATCGCTCATCACATTATTCTTACGGGGTACGGACACTGGCTTCCCAACGATCCTCGCGGAAGCCTTTCGCCGCTGTTTCGGAATCCGGAGCTGCGCGAATTGGGGGACATCCATTTGGGAAGGAGGAAGGATCAACCTTCCGTCGAGCAGATCAGGGCATTTTACAAGGCGGCGGAGGCGTTCCTGCATCATCCCGTCGCCTGGTTCGACCGCGCCAAAAGGCAAGCCGTCGCCGAAGCGTTCGGCGAGGCGATCCGATCGGAAAAACTGACCTGCTACGGGTGCGCCGTTCTGCGGAATCACGCGCACCTGCTCGTGCGTCGGCATCGTCTGAAGCACGGAGAAATCATCGAATTGCTTATGCAAACGTCACGCGAGAGGTTGCACGAAAGAAAACTGCTCCCGGGAGGACATCCTCTCTGGAGCGAGGACAGATACGTCAAGTTCAAGGATACGCCGGGGCTGGTCCGCGGGACTATCGCATATATTCAAGGAAACTTTCAGAAACACCGCCTTGCAGCCCAGGAGTGGGACTTCGTGCTGCCCTACGACAATTGGCCTTTTCATAAGACCTGTGCCTCGCGGTAAAATCCATGTCTCCAAATCGGCTTGCCCCGACGAAGCCTCGGCGAGGCAGGCCGCAAGGCAACTCCTGAGAAAACTCATAGTCTACCCAACTGGCGTCCCCGGAACTGTTCCCCGTTACTTCATTGCGGTTCCCGGAACCGTGTGTGACTGTATCAAAAAAACTCGACGGAGCCTCCGTGGCCCCGTCGAGCTTTCCAATTCCACAGCCGGGACGGATTTGACCCCGCCCCGGCGTTTAGCTTTCGATTTTCAGCCTTTGACTACGTTTGACGCCCTCGGGCCCTTTTCGCCCTGGACGATTTCGAACGTCACGCTTTCGCCTTCCGCGAGCGACTTGAAGCCTTCGCCCTGGATGTCGTTATGGTGGACAAAAACGTCGGTGCCGTCGTCGGCCTCGATGAACCCAAAACCCTTGGAATCATTGAACCACTTCACTTTTCCTGTTGCCATGATTATGGCTCCTTCTGAAATCGGCATGTTGGATTCGCAAGCGTAGCCATCCAAGCCGACTCATCCGCCCCCGCAGCGTTACAACTTCTTGCGAAGGTGACAAACATGAGTACGAGCTGTGCAAACGAACACGGTGCCAACCGAATTCGCTGACGACCCGCGGGACCCCCCGCAGCGACGTCAGCCCTGACATGGGTATATTCTGCGCGGCCAGGCCTGCAAGGTCAAATAAATATATGCGGAAATGGCGAGGCAGGAACGAGGGGCAAGAAAGCGGCGCCGCCGGGACCGACGCGTGACTTTCAAGATTACAGCCCACGGAAAGCCTTCCCGTGGGCCTGGACCATTATTTTTCGACGTCCAGTACGGTTTCGTCGTTTCGCGCGACGATGCGTCCTCCGGGCGGTACGATCGCGAAATCGTCGTCCCAATCGCCGTTGAAGAGCTTTTCCAGAAGCGTCCAGTCGCCGTCGCGCTGCTCGAAGGACCAGCCGTTCCGCTCGGCGCGGGCGCGAGCTTCGGCGATCAGCGGCCCCTCGTCGCAGGCGCCCATTTTCAGGTACAGCATGTGCGAGTAGTTTTTCATCCAGTCGCCCATCGTCTCGCGGATGAAGTCCGCGTTCTCCCGGCCATATTTCGAGACCATCTCGTCGTAGGATTCGGTAAGCCCCAGTTTTCCCATCACTCCCTGCTGTCCGTATGCCGGCTGATCGTATCCGTCCGGCGCGGTGTTCCGCTCGGACCATCCGGTGGTCAGGTAATACGTTCCCGGGCGCTCGTCGAAGTATTTTTTGTACGCGGCGCGCGATCCGAAAAAGAAGGTGATGCAATCGTGCGCGCGCGGGATGACCAGCGGCACGTCCCGGGCAGTGACGCCCACCAGTCCGTCGTTGCACCTGGCGTAGCCCAGCAGTATCGCCTCGTACAATCCATCGGCGTTTGCGGCGTCGATCGCCTGCTGAAGGCGCGCGCGCATATCCGGCGTTTCCAGATCGTGCAGGCCCTTGTGCAGGAACTCCACGTCGATGCGATATTCGCTGCGCGACGCGAGAAGGCATGCCTCGCGGTAGATAATCTCGCAGCCGATGAACTTCAGCGTTTTTGCAGGCGTCTCGATCATGATCGCAGGATTATAACAACCCGCCCCGGTATCCATTCCACTTTGCCGGAAGGTTTTTTCAAAAAACCGTTTTCGCGCGCCTCGTCGCCGGTGGGCTTCTCCGTTTGCGCCTGGCGGGCTGCATCCGGGCGCGATTCCAAAAACTTGCTTTCGATTGCCCCGTCGTGTAGACTTGCATTTGCCGTGCTAGGTGGGGCGCTAGCGGTGCCCTGAGTTCCGGCTTGCCGGGATGACCCGCAATCCGCTATAGCGGGACCGAATTCCCCGCCGAGGGTGGTTCGCGTCAGGATCACCTGCCGTACGAACGGTGTTGAAGGCTGGGTCCTCTGCAACGCTGAGCCGTGAACCTGGTCAGGTCCGGAAGGAAGCAGCCATAAGCGAGTTTCCAGCGTGTGCCGGAGGGTCGCCTGGCTGGAGCCGTTTGGTACGTCAGGCCCGGGCGCGACCGTTCGACGTGGGGTGCGCGGCTTTTTTATGCGCCGAAATCTGAGGGCAAGCAAATGCGCATCGTGGTTCTTGACGGCAGGACTCTCAATCCGGGCGACAATCCGTGGACGGTTATCGAGCGGCTGGGCGAGTTGGTCGTTTACGATCGCACGCCGGCCGGGCAAATCGTCCAGCGTGCGAAAGGCGCTGCCATTGCGCTGACGAACAAGACGCCGCTTTCGCGCGAAACGCTGTGGCAGCTGCCGGACCTGCGGTTTATTTCCGTACTCGCGACCGGTTACGACGTGGTGGACGCCGCATCCGCCCGCGAACGGAACATACCTGTCTCCAATGTGCCGGCCTACGGCACGGATTCCGTGGCGCAGTTCACCTTCGCGCTGCTGCTGGAATTGTGCCATCACGTCGGACGCCACGGCGAGCTGGTCAAGGCGGGCGAGTGGCGCCGACGCGGCGATTTCAGCTTCTGGGATAGTCCGCTCGTCGAGCTTGCGGGGATGACAATGGGCGTCGTGGGCTTCGGACGGATAGGCCGGCGCGTCGGGGAAATCGCACACGCGATGGGCATGGGCGTGCTCGCCTGCGATCCGAATCCCATCGAGCATCCCGGCTATAAGCCGTTCCACGCACTGCCGCTCGACGAACTGTTCGCCGAGGCGGACGTGGTATCGCTGCACTGCCCGTTGACGCCGGAAAATGAACGCTTCGTAAACGCCGAGCTTATCGGACGAATGAAGAAAGACGCGATGCTGATAAACACCGCTCGCGGGGGACTGATCGACCAGTCCGATCTGCGTGCGGCGCTGGATGCGGGCAAGATTGCCTCAGCCGCTCTGGACGTGGTCTGCGAAGAACCGATCGGGCCGGACAATCCGCTGCCGGGGGCTGAGAACTGCCTGATTACGCCGCATATCGCCTGGGCGACGCTCTCGGCCCGCAAGCGACTTATGCGGACGACCGCGGAAAACGTCCGGGGATTTATCGCGGGAAAGCCCGTAAACGTGGTGAATTGATTAGCCGGCGCCGCTTTCGGATTGCCAAACGGCGGTAGCGCCCTTAATCTATCACGCCGACGCCGACGAAGCGCTTTAGCATAGGCCGGAATCTGAAATCTGAGATTTGCGATTTACGATCCGAAACCCTCCGGCAGGCAGGTCCGAAATAAAAAATGCCCGGTTACCTCGTACTAGCCCGTAAATATCGCAGCGAAACGTTCGACGAAGTGGTGGGACAGGAGCCTATCGCCCGGACGCTTCGTAACGCCATCACGGCAGGGAGGGTCGCGCACGCATACCTGTTTTCCGGAACGCGCGGGGTCGGCAAGACGACGATGGCCCGCATTTTCGCCAAGGCGCTGAACTGCCTGAGCTCCGACGAGCCGACGGGCGATCCCTGCTGCAAGTGCAACGCGTGCATTTCCATCGCGCGGGGCGACGACGTGGACGTAATCGAGATCGACGGAGCGTCCAATCGCGGTATCGAGGAAATCCGCGAGCTGCGAGCCAACGCCATTTTCAATCCCGCGCGCAGCCGGTTCAAGGTGTACTACATCGACGAAGTCCACATGCTCACCCGCGAGGCCTTCAACGCGCTGCTCAAGACGCTGGAGGAACCGCCCGGACACGTGAAGTTCATCTTCTCCACGACCGAGCCTGAAAAGGTCCCAGCCACCATCCTCTCCCGCTGCCAGCGGTTCGACTTCCGCAACATTCCAACGCGAGCGATCTGCGAGCATCTCGAAGAACTCTGCCGCAGGGAAAACGTGGAGGTGGACGCGGACGCCACGTATCGCATCGCACGCGCGGGCGCCGGTTCCATGCGCGACGCACTGAGCCTGCTGGACCAGCTCCTCGCCGCCTGCGCCGGAAAAGTCACGGACGCCGAGGTCGTCCGCGTGCTGGGAACCCCGTCGGACGAGCTGACGGCTGGGATCGCCCGCGCCATCGCCGATGGAGACTCAGCCGGGGCAATCAACCGGATTGACGAGATTTTGTCTTCCGGCGTTACGCTCGCCTCGGTGGCAAAGGCGCTGGGGGGCGCCTTCCGCAACATGATGCTCGCTAAAACCTGCGGGGCCGATAGCGAACTCATCGAGCTGCCGGACACGCAGCGCAAGGAGATCGGCGAGCTTGCAGGGCGATTCTCGACGCCGGCGCTCGTGCATGCCGTCGGCGTGCTCCAGCGGGCCGAGGCGAACATTCGCGGTTCGAGCCTGGCGCGAGGGATATTCGAAGCGGCGATGGTAAGACTCGCCGAGGCGGAAAAGTTCATCGACCCGGCAAGCATACTCGAACGCCTCGAATCGCTGTGCGGGGCGCAGCCGGCGGGGAACCTAAAAAAAAAACCCCCCGCCCAGGCACGCTCCTTGACTGCTAGGGATCGGAGCGATTCGACCGGCGGCGAAGAGGCGAATATCGAGTGGAACATCCAGTGGTTGAAGACCAACTGGATGGACGTTATCGAGCAGCTCACGCGGCGCAAATACATGCAGGTCGCCGGCGCAATCCGACTGGCGATTCCCGTAGACTTCCGCGACGGGGAGCTTACGCTGGGTTTCGACGACGTACACGAAACACTCCGGCAGCGATGCACCGACAGGCTCGCAGAGGCTGCGAACAAGGCGATCGGCGACCTTGCCGGACGGGACGTGCGATGCGAGTTCATTTCCGTCGGCTTGACGCCCAACGGAAAGACGTTCGTCCCGCCCAAATCGCAGACGCTCTCGACCGCCCAGCGGGACGAGATACGCAAGGACCCCGCCGTCCAGGGCGTGCTGGATCTGTTCGGCGGGGAGGTGGTGGACATACGCCGGGACCGCCAGCCACCGGAACCCCTGGCCGACGAGACGGATGAAAGCGATGATGAATGATGTTTCGAACGGATAGCAGGGATAAACGCAGATGAACGCGGATTTTTACAAAACAATTTGCTGTATCTGCGTTGATCTGTGTTCATCCCTGCAAGAATCAAAAAACGAAGGGACCATGCGATGTTCGGAAACATTGGGAAGATGATGAAGCTTGCAGGCGAGATGAAGCGCCGCATGCCGGAGATCCAGCAGCGTATCGCCGATTCGGAGTACACAGCCCAGGCGGGCGGAGGCGCGGTCTCAGCCACCGTCGGTGGAAAGTTGAACCTCAAGGCGATCAGGATTCGACCGGACGTGCTTTCCGATCCGGACCTCGACGTGCAGATGCTCGAGGAGATGATAATCGCAGCCGTCGGATCGGCACAGCAGTCCGCCGCCGACGCCAGCGCCGAGATGATGAAAGAACTTACCGGCGGAATGGACATCCCCGGCCTGGAAGGCATGGGCCTGTAACGGGCTGGAGGGATATAATCGGAAACATGAGCGGATATCCTGAGACGATAGAGCGGCTGATGGAAGAGCTTGGACGACTGCCAGGGATCGGCGCGCGGTCGGCGGAGCGCCTGGCGTTTTACCTGCTCAAGGCGTCCGACGAAAGCGCGATGGCGCTGGCCGACGCCATACGCGACGTCAAGACGAAGGTTCACCCGTGCAGCCGGTGCTTCAACATAGCCGAGGACGAGCTTTGCGCTATCTGCTCGGACCCCGGCAGGGACACCCGCACGATCTGCGTCGTCGA
>JAJRYB010000064.1 GCA_024275995.1 Planctomycetota bacterium
CATGCCCGCGCCGATGCGGCGCATCGCTTCGACTACCTGGTGCTCGGTGATCTTCTCGCCGGTGATGTTTGCGGTGTGATGCCCGCGAGAGAGGAACTCGAAAACCGGACTTTGATCCATCCAGCCCACGACACGGACCCGGTCTCTCAGGTCGTAGCGCCACAGGCCCGTCCAGTTGCTGAATACCAGGTAATATTCCCCACCCGTCTCCAGTTCGTGAGGCCTGAGCACTTCGGCGTTATCCGATCCGTGCTCGTCGGCCGGGATGAACTCCAGCACGTTCGCGGTGATCTCGGCGACGCCGGCGGGAGTACCGTCGTCCATCGGAATTGAAAAACGCCCCTCGCTGGCGAGCAGCCCTATATCGCGCACCGGGACGACGCCGAACAGTTCACGAAGCCTCGGCAGGTAAAGACCGAGCGTCCCGCCCGTCCAGTTGTTCAGGCACGCGACGTCCCAGAAGTGCCTCGGTAGCAGCTCGCCGTCACGACGGATACCTTCCGCCATGCGCGCCGCCAGCGCACGATCGGGTTTGAATCGCAGGCGCGCCGCAAGGTGCGGGTCGATCCCGCCCGGCGGCTTGAGCGTTCCGTCCGCGACGTCGCGGATCAACTGTTCCGCCATCGCCTGGCCGGTCTCGATCATCTTGATCGTGCTGGAAGGATTCGCCGTGGTGATAATCCCGACGTTCCTGCCAAGCCCGCAGCGCAGTGTGGTGTAATACTTCGTCGGCGCATCCGATACCGCCGAGACACCCGGAGGGATCACGTACATCCTCCGGACGATCCGTTTCTGAGTCGCCGAGAGCAGGCCGCTGATCGCCCCGCAGGGCTTGCCTCTCGCCGTGAACTGCTCGTCCATCGGAGAAGAAATCGCCAGGATTGGTCGCAGCCACCCCTTCGGATGATCGCGCAGCATCTTCAGGCCGAATATGTTCCATCCGCGGCGCATGTTGCGCAGGAACGTCGGCGTAACCGGAATGTGCTTGGGCCTTCCGGTCGTGCCGCTCGTCAGCGAGAACATCAGAACATCCTGTCCTTCCGGAAGCAGCGCCGTCGTGTCCCCGGCGATCACGCGATCGATGTACGTGCGGAAGCCTTCGTATCCCTGGATAGGCACCGCAGCCTTGAAATCCTCGTAAGAGTGGATGGAGGCGAAGTTGTGGTCCCGTCCGAAGGCGGTATTTTCATGGCTGCGCAGAAGCTTATCGAGCAGCTTGTCCTGCGTCGCCCGCGTACTCCTGTGCGCCTTGAAGAACGCCCGGATCTGCCTGGCGGCATGCCGACCGGCGATATACGCCACGGGTCTCAGAATGGTTCGTGCGATGTCCACGCCCACTGTCAGGCGACCTCCATCCTGTCCGGCGAGATGATCTCCGATTCTTCGATCGGTTCGTCGGCGAGGTTCCGACGGAAAAATGCGATAGTCCTCCGGGCGTACTGTCCCGGCTGGATTATCACCGACTGGTTGTGCTTGGCCTTTTCAACGATCCAGAGGTATTTCGGACAAGGCGCCTGAGCGTACAGTATCTTCGTCTGGTCCGTTCGGATGTAGCTGTCCCTTTCCCCGTGGATGAAAAACACGGGTCTTGCCTGCATGTCCCGCAGCGCCTTGCGGACCGAGGGAAAACGGCAGGCGAGTTTTGGTTGCGCGAATCGCATCATCAGCCACAGCAAAAATCTCCAGAACGCGTCGGGATGGTTCTTATAGACGAGTTTTACGCGTGCGAAAATATACGCCCAGCGTTTCATCAGCGCCACGAGGGTCGTTTCCGTACTGAACGCCCCGTCGCAGATGATCGCCTTGATATTCGGATTACTGGACGCCGCCAGGATCGCCGCGCCCGCTCCGCGGGAAATACCGAACACCCCGATATCCGTCGACCTTCCTTCGCTGATCAGCGTACTTTCGACGTATGCGCACGCGCCGAGCACGTCGCCCAGATCCTTATCGCTGGGCCATTGCAGCGGACGGTACCTGCCCGGGCAACTGCTTTCGCCGTGGCCGCGAAAATCAAAGGTGAACACGTCGAAACCGGCGTCGATAAGAGGACGCGCATACCGGGCGCAACTGTGCATGTCCGAACCGTATTCGTGGCAAAAGACGACCGTGCCTTTGCGAACGATCTGGTTGGGCGTGCGAATGAACATACCGCGCAGGCTCGTGCCGTCGAAACCGCGGAACCGGACAACTTCGCCCGATAGCGGTTGAAAGTCCAGCGGGCCCATCGACAGGGGCGGTGGCGTGTCCATGAAGATGTTAAGGCATATCCGCACGTACTTCGCCAGCAGGAGAACCACGAACGTCAAAAGCGAGATGCACGTAATGGCAATGGCGGCCAGCGCCCAATGCCGTGTCAGCCAATCCATGACCGCCAGGACGTGCAGGTGTTGTGCGGCTGGAATGATCAAGGTTGACGTTCTCCGGAACTCTAGGACGCTCCCGCTCAATGCGGAGAAGGTCCGCACGATTGACATTCATCGGATGGCGAAAGGATACGTCGATCACTGCCCGCAAATCAAGGGAAACGTGATTCGCCGCCTCCGCGCCACGAGGCGCCGTTGCGTGCGGTTCTTGACGGGGCTTTCGCGTGGACCTAGACTTGTCCGGACAAGGGTGCCGGACCCACGGAAAGGACCGATCGCAATGAAGCACCGTCTGCGAACGGATACCGCGCGCATCGGCGCGTGTGTTATTGCCGTACTCGTTGCAGTAGCGGTCCCTGCCGATTTTGCCGCGGGGGCTGAACCGCCCCGTCACCCGTCCGCCTCGTCCGGACCGGCTACCAGCGCCCCGGCGCCGACAATAGTGGCAAAACCTCCCGACCAGTGGTTTCGCGATGAACTCGTCCAGGCCGTCGTCGCCGTCAACAAAAGGCAGTGGTCCCGCGCCAGGGCGATACTCGACAAGCTCAGGTCGCCCGAGAAGAATAATCCCCTGTATTTCCTTGTGACGGGATACTTTTACGCGATGTCGAACCGGGATGGTATCGCAACGGGCGCGTATCGCTACGCGCTGCACCTCGAAGAGAGACTTGCGGACGCTCATCTGCAATTGGCGCTGTCGTATCTGCGAACCCGTCGCAGCCGGGAGTCTCTGGCGTCGCTGGCGCTCGGTGCGCGCCTGGCGCCGGACGATCCTCGATTCACACTTGCCGAAGGTCTGGTCCACTGCGCCTTGGGAAACTGGGAGTTGGGCTTTGGGCGCCTGGAGCGTGCGAGCAAGGCGACCGGTCCTATCGGAAAGCAGGCGCGCGACGTTCTCAGAAGGCTCAAGGCGAGCGCTGAAACTCTGCAAGCGATTGCCGCCCGCAAGGCTCCGCTGCAAGCCCAGCTCGCAAAACTAGCCGGACAAACGGAGGTCGCCAAGCGGGACGGGAAGGCCGCCCTCGATAAAAAAGAAAAACTGCGAGAGAGTTACGACGAGGATCGCGATGACGCCAAGCGGGATTTCCGCATCGAATATCGGCGCATCGAAGAAATCTACGTTCTGGAACTTCCACCGGAATCCCTCAAGAGCACGAACCTCGGGGAATACGAACGCCGCGTAGGCGTCGCTCGGGGCAGGCGCAACGCCAGAATTCGCGAGGCGAAGCGCGGCTACGATCGAAGTCTCGCGGATATCGACGCCAAATATCGCGATCTCGTCAGCGATATTGATGCTCAAATCTCACTGCGAAAGCGTGAACTGAAGCGATATTCCACCGGTAAACTGCGATTGAGCGGGCAGATTCAACGGCTGGAACGAACCGAAAAACAGCGCCTCCGGATCGTGCTGCGCGATATCTACGTGGATTACATGGAGATGCTTTCAGACCTGCCGAACCGGTTGGCCGATATTCGACCGAGGTCCTACCCGCCCGCAATACGCCCGACGACGATGCCTGCAACCATGCCCGGATAAAGTGCGATTACTCGCAGGCGGTGACGATCAACGTGTCATTCTGGCCGCCGAAACCAAAACTGTTGGACATGCACACCTTGACGTCGGTTTTGCGTGGCTCATTGGGAATGTAGTCCAGGTCGCAGTCCGGATCGGGGTGATGGTAGTTCGTCGTCGGTGGAAGAATCTGATCGCGAATCGCCAGTACGCACGTGATCAGTTCCGTTGCGCCCGCGGCTGCGATCAGGTGCCCGATCATACTCTTGATGCTGGAGACGGGGACCTTCCCGGCAAGTGCGCCGAAGACCGCCTTGAGAGCCCGCGTCTCGACCTGGTCGTTCTGCTTCGTACCGGTCCCATGTGCGGATATGTAATCAATATCCGCCGGCGAAAGGGCGGCGTCCTGAAGGGCGACCGTCATGCTGCCGGAGGCGCCCTGCCCTCCAGGGTCCTGGTCCGTGATGCGGAACGCGTCGGCAGACGATCCGTACCCGACGATCTCGGCGAGTATTTTCGCGCCTCGCGCCTTTGCGAACTCGTACTCCTCGATAATCAGGATGCTTGCGCCTTCGCCCAGAACGAACCCGTCCCGCGTCAGATCGAACGGGCGGGAAGCGCCGGCGATCTCGTCGTTCCGCGTTGACAGGGCGGTCAGGCGATTGAAGCCTGTCACCCCGAAGGGATGGATCATGCTGTGAGCCCCACCGGAAATCATTACGTCGGCGTCGCCGCGGCGAATCTGTAATGCCGCCTCGCCTATCGCCTGCGTGCTGGCGGCGCAGGCGGTCAACACGTTGAACGCCGGTCCCCGCACGCCGAACTCCGACGCCAGGTGCGCGAGCACCATGTTGGATTCCTGCTCGGTCTCGCGGTGCAGGTCCATTCGATCTTTCGCCAGAGCGGCCCACTTGCGGGTGTTGATCTTTCCGTCTTCCCACGCGTCGATCATCAGTGACGTAAAATTGTCGAAATCCAGGCTGCCCTCGCCCGATCCAAGGTATATCCCCAGACTTCTCGGGTCCAGTGCGTCACATTCAGCCAGGACGGACTGTTTCCATGCCTGCAACGCCGCGCCGAGGGCGAACTTGCAATGCCTACCGGCGTGACGGTGCTTCGTCGTATCGGGCATATCCTGCGACAGGTCGTAACCCTTGACCTGGGCTGAGAAGGTGGACGGAAACGTACTCGCGTCAAACAACTCCGTTTTACTGACCCCGCTCCTGCCCGCAAGCAGCGCCGACCACGTGTCTTGGACGTTGTGGCCAAGCGGGTTGACCGTGCCCATACCGGTGATGACGACTCGTCTTCTGTTCATGACTGGTATCGTTTCAGAACACACGCCCCACTCTGTCCGCCGACGCTGAATGCGCAGGATACGGCGTAGGTAAGCTGCTTCTCTCTCGCCTGGTCGGACAAACCCAGTTCGCAATCTCCGGCGGGCGCCGAAAAGTTCACCGTCGGGGGAACCGTCTGGTGATACATCGCCAATGCGCCGGCGGCCAGCTCGACCGCACCGGCGCCGGCGAACATGCTTCCCATCGCACCGGTGATGGCGAAAGCGGGAATCTCCGCAGCCCGATCGCCGAGCGCGTCGCGCCAGCCCTGCGCTTCGCAGGCGTCCTCTGCCGGTACGCCCGTTCCATGGCAGATGATCAGGTCGATATCGTCCGGCGTGATACCGGCGTCACGGATAGCGCCTTCGACTGCAAGGTCCAGCGATCCGCAGGTCGGACGGGTCACGTCGAACCCTTCCGGATCGCAGGCGCCTGCGAAGCCCACCAGTTCCGCGTATATTTTCGCGCCGCGTTTCTCGGCGCATTGAAGGTTTTCGAGGATCAGCAGCCCGCCGCCTTCTCCGATCACCGTTCCGTCGTGCTCGGCGTCGAAGGGTCTGCACGCCTCGGCCGGCGTGTCGTTCCTGCTGTTACAAAGGCGTTTAAGAAGCCCCTGGCGAAGCAGGCCCATCGGGTTCAACTTGCTTTCGGCGCCTCCGGCGATGACCGCCTCCGCCCCGCCGCGAGCGATCAGTCGCGTCGCTTCGCCGACCGCGAGATGGCTGGAAGCGGCGTCGCATGTAATCGTATTGCTGGGGCCTTCGGCGCCGTGAATGATTGTAACGTGGCAGGCGAGCATGTTAGGCAGATACTTGAGCAGCCAGAGAGGCGTCAGGTTGTCCATCCCGTGCGAACCCCAGAGCTTGAAATCGAATTTCCCGTCCACGACGGCAGTGTTGACGGCAGAGCCCAATTCGTCCAGGTCCGAGCAGATCAACCCCGCTCCGATATTGCATCCGAGCCGGGAGGCCTGGATCGTCGTGTTCTCCGGATCGATGCCCTTCGTGATGATACCCGAATCGCGAAACGCAAGGTCGGCGGCGGCGACGGCGATCTCGATGTCCCTGGCCATCACCTTCACCGCTTTACGGTAATCGCGAGGGACGAACTTCCTTGCGGAGAAATCATCGAGTTCGCCGGCGACCTGGCTGTCGAACTCGCCGGCGTCGAATCGGGAAACGTTCCGCGTGCACGCCGCGGCGCCGACGAGGGCGTTCCAGAAGGCCTCGACACCCATTCCGACGGGCGTCACCGTTCCGATCCCGGTTATGGCGACGCGCTTCTCAGGCATCCGCCTTCTCCAGAAGAGGCGCAACCAGGCGCTCGAACTGGCCGGTGAAGACGAAATTCTCCTCGGGGAATTTCAGGCCCGCGAGGTTCTGATCGACGTGGCTGAACATCAGGTTGACCTGCCCGATGACCTGTCCGTTCTTGCGGACGGTTCCGCTTGTCGCGGCGGCTTCGGGGGCAAGGTTCGTGATTTCCACTTCATAGGTGAGCTGGTCGCCGGGCCTGACGATATCGGTGAAGACGGCCTTGGATATCTTCGCCAACACGACTTTCTCTTTGAAGTCGCCCGCCTGTCCTACCAGGATTCCACCGGTCTGCGCGACACCCTCGATTATGAGCGACGCGGGCATGATGGGCTGCGCCGCCCAGTGATCGTGAAGATGTTCTTCAGCGAGGGAGACGTTCTTGATCGCCACCGCCCTTTTGCGAGGCTCGAACTCGATGAATTTGTCGATCCAGATCCAACGCATGGCGTTAATAATCCAACACATGGTGCCCGGCCGAACGGAGCGGGCTTGCAAGGCCCCCGCAACTCCGCTCAAAGGTTCGTCGGCGTTATCCGAGCTTGCTCTGGACGTATTTGACGATCGTCTCGACCGTAAAGAGGTCCATCATCTTGCTGATGTCCGGATCCTTGTCGAAATCGCCGAATTCCACGTGCGGCATGCGCGCCTTGACTTCGGCGAGACCGGCCTCGGTAAGCCTGCCGTCCTGCACGAACTCGGGGTTGTTCAGGACATTGTCCGGAACCAGCTCGCCACGCGGAATCTTGATATCGAAAGCCTTTTCCAGCTGAAAGGTGATATCCAGGAAGTCGATGGACTCGGCGCCAAGATCCGACGAAAGCTTCGCTTCCGGAGAGACCTCCTCGTCGTCCACGCCAAGGGCTTCCACCAGCACCTCGCGCACCTTGTCGAATACTTCCCCTTCGGTCATTGCCATTCGGTCCTGTCTCCTCTGCTGCCTCTGCCTGGGAGCAGGGCGCAATTTCTGTTACAATTAGCCATAAGACCCTTCTATATAGGAATTACCTTAACCAAAGTCAACTCTTACCTGACCACGATAGTACGCGAACTACGAACCCTGCGCCGCCAGCGCCGCCGGGCCTCCGATAAGACTGAAATCCCGCTTCAAGCTCTCGATGATATCCCGATCGGAACCGGCCAGATACGCCTTGTCGTCCGCCAGGTTGAAACTGCGCAGCTCCAGCCGTCCGGACACCGTCTGCCGCTCGCCCACGAAACCGACGCCCTTCACTTTTGCGCCGTTTCCGTCGATATTCATCGACTCGATCTCGCAACGGAGCACGTCGCCGGGCTGGACGAAACTGGCATATCGAACGTTGCGCACTGCAGAAAGGACGATAATACTCTTGCTGAAATCCTGTTGAACGCGGATCAGCCACGCCGCCGCCTGAACCATCGCCTCGATCATCAAAACACCCGGAAGGACCGGAAACGTCGGAAAATGGTCCGCAAGGTACTCCTCCGCCAGAGACAGCGCTTTGGTGGTGACGATGCGTTTGCCCAGTTCAATGGCCTTGATTTTGTCAACCAACTGGAATTTCATAAGCTCCGCGCGTTCCCATTTCAAGTGGGGGACTTTTAGTCCCTCAGGGGTTTTTATGCAAGATTTTTTTCGTTGCGACGCAAGCGGGTATTCCCGCCCGAACGATTTTCACGCAAGCGATTTGAGAATGTCCAGCCCCTGGCGGAGTTTTTCGTCACTTGCGGCGTAGGAAATGCGGAAATGCGTATCCCGGCCCGAAAAGACGTTGCCCGGGATGATCAGCACGTTGTTGGCGATCGCCTTTTCAACGAAAGCGGTTGCGTTTCCTCCCGGCGCCGGCACGAAGGCATAGAACGCCCCGCACGGTTTGATCAGCCCGAACGCTTCTTCCAGGGCGTCGAACACCATGTCCCGCTTGCGACGGTAGTCGCTGACGTGGTCGGATACCTCCGCGTCCATCGCCGATATCGACGCAGCCTGGGCCATGCTCGGAGCGCATACGAACGTGTATTGCTGGAGCATGGTCATTTTCTCGATGATGGATTTTGGGCCGACGCAGAAACCCATCCGCCAGCCCGTCATTGCGTAGCTCTTGGAGAACCCGCGCATCAGGAGCGTATTTTCGTAGATCGACGCCATCGACACGAAAGGCTCGTCGTAGCAGAACAGGTTGTATATCTCGTCGGATACGATCAACAGATCGCGTTTCGACGCCACTTGAGCAATATCGCGCAGCTCGCCGGCGGTATAGACCGCCCCGGTTGGATTACACGGCGAGTTGATAATGACCATGCGCGTCCTGTCGGTTACCGCATCGGCGATTTTCTGCGGGTCAGGACGGAAGTTCGGATACGTATCCACCGGTACGGGTACGCCGCCGGAGAGGTTCACCAGGTGCGAGTACATCACGAAGTACGGGTCCGTGAAGATAACCTCGTCGCCCGGATTCACCAACGTCAGAATCGCCAGCAGCAGCGCACCGCTCACGCCGGAGGTTACCAGGTACCCCTTCTCGTCGCCCCATCCGAACTCCTCGGCGCACCCGGCCGATATCCGATCGCGCAGCTCAACCATTCCCTGGGTAGGGGTATACCTGTTAAGCCCCCGGCGAATCGCGTCGATCGCGGCGTCCTTGATCTGATCGGGAACGTCGAAGTCGGGTTGGCCGATCGACAGGTTGATCGGATCGTCGAGGCTTCCGGCAAGGTCGAAAACCTTCCTGATTCCGGAGGCGTCAAGCAGGCGCATCCGATCCGCGATCCGATGGCTTTCCCGTGTCATATCGAAAGCCGCTACTTGCTCTTCGTCTCGTCGGCGGATTCCGTTGCGGCGCTTCCTGTCCCCTCGGCGCCCTCGACGGCGGTCTCTTCAGCGACTTCTTTCTTCTTCTTCTTGCCCGCCTGAGAGTGCCTTACGCGCACCTTCGGCAGTCCGAAGGGGCTGTCCTGATCGGGATCGAAACGATCTTCCTCAACGAGATTTTTAATACGCTCCGCACGCGTAAGAACGCTGCGAGACCGCATCAAACCGCCGTGAACTTTCAATGTCCTGTCTACTGACATAAAAACGACTCCATTTTCTACTGTCCACCGCCCGATCCGCGATACTTGATGTACATCGGATCCAGCCGGCCGGACCTGTCTCTCTGGCGAAAATCATACGTTCTGTACATCTGAAAATACGTTTTACCGAGTGCCTCGATCTTCCTGGCATACTCCATAGCCGTTTCGGACGTCGGCGAATCCATCGGTTCCTGCGCCGACCAGACGATGTAATTCCCGCGATACATGCACACCGTCGCCGACTGTCCCTTATCAATGCAGAACTTCGCGATCCGGAAAGCCTCCGCCTTGTGCGAGTCCGTCTTGCCCATCAGGTTCTGGATTACCAGGTAATACTTCTCCGCCTTGCGCCCGGCCGGAACCAGCGGAAGCGTCAGGCCGTCATTGTTCGTACCGCCCGGCGGAACAACGTCGCGATTCAACGGCGGCATGGTACCGAGACCCGCTTTTGTCGGACCGCCTCCACCGGCGGTGCCCCTGCCAAGCAGGAACGCTCCGATAAGCAGAACGATAAACGCCGCGCCTACCACCCCGCAGGTCAGGTAGTTGACCGACAGGTGGATTCGCCCGCCTTCCACTACCGCCCTGTGCGGGGAAACCACGCGCCGCTCGGGAGGCCGAACCCCTTGCGGAGGCTGTACGCCCTGCGCTACCGGCGAGGGCGATCCGCTCGCCTGCATCCCGTCGGGACTTTCCGCACCCATCCACTTGGGCACGCCAAGGCCCGATTCGCGGGACTTCTCCTTCGATTTCGAGATAACCTCGAAAAGTGCGACCGAGTTCTTTTTTCTTCCCACCGCTGCGCTCCTTCGCCGGTTGAGAGCCGGCAAGGCCTGCTGGAGTCGGCAGACCAAAAGATGCTAATTCACCCGCCCGCTCCTGTCAAGAAGCATCTTCGGCGGGTTGGGACCTGCCCGTAAGCAGCATTCCCACGGCGATGGCGATTCCCAGCAGCCCCACCGGAAGGTAGCTCAGCGTGCTGTCGGCGCCGACCCACATGCCCATCGCGCCGACCGACAGCCAGAGCAGCGGCGCGAGGACGGCTGCGAAAAGCGATTTCGCCTGTGACTCGATACTGAGGATCGTCGCCATCTGCGCCGGCGAGGCGTGGTCCGCGACCCGGCTGATGAGGATGGGACGCCAGAAATTCTGGATGATCGAGAGCACCACGAACGCCGAGACGGATATCGCCAGCCCGACCTTGCCCGCAAGCAGACCGGCCGTCAGAACCACGAACGCGCCGAGGTACATCGCCCATAAACGACGCGCGCCTTGCCGCTCGGAGCCTGCGCGCCTGGCGAAGGCGTCGGCGTGGCGCGACGCGATCGAACTGAGCAGGTAAAGAACGAAGTAGACCGCTCCGACCAGAAGGGCTGTCATCTGAACGTTGTCCATCTCGCCAAGGGCGGGGATCGGACGCACCAGTGGTATCAGCACGACGATGGCGGTGAGCTGCAGGACCGGTTGCAGAAAATCCTTGCTCACCTTGAAGGCGCCCTCGAAACCCATCGACTCGGCGAAAAGCCTTCGCAGCGGCTGGTGGCGAATGGCCCGTCGCAGCGACGCCCATAACGTTCCGACGATCTGCCGCATCCCGGCGTGCTTGTCCGATGTGCCGTCGAGATAGGCCGGGTAGGTCAGGAAGTTCACGATGTTCAGCGCGTAGGGGATCACACAGGCGAGAAACACAACCGAGTAATCGCGAAAGACGATAACGAGGATCGGCGCGATAACGGCACTGACGGCGGAGCCCATCTTGCTCCATGATCGCGTGAACCCGTACACGCGGATTTTTTCGTCGCGGCGGCCCTGCCGCGAGAGCCAATCGAAGATAATCGCCTTGTGGGTGCCGGTGCGAAACGCCTCGCCGATGCTGAAGAAGAACATCGCGGCGAAAAGCATCGCGAGCATGGGCGTGTACTCGAATACCGACGGGGTCGCGAATGCGAAGATTACAAACGCGACGATGTAGGCAAGGAACGACGCCACCATCGACCGCCTTCTGCCCAGCACGTCCGCCACCGCGCCGGTAGGAATTTCCATGAAGTTGACGCATATTTCCCGGAAGCCCACCAGAAGCCCGATCGTCCATGGCTCCATGCCCTTCGCGAGGAAAGAGAGGATCAGGAACGGATCGTAATACTGCTGGTTCTTCAGGAACCCGTACAGTGAAAATCGAAACAGCATGCGCGCCTCTCTCATTCTTCAATGCTCCTGTGGACGCAGAGAGATGTCAAGTATCAGCGCCGCTGCGTGTTGCCCCGCTACGGCAGCGCGGTACAATGCCTCACCGCCGAACCCGGAAATCACAGAATAACTATGTTCAGAAAATTGGAGATGCAACCATGACGGAATTCTTCGCGGGCGTGGGAAAAATCCAGTACGAAGGTCCGGACTCGAAGAACCCCCTGGCGTTCAAACACTACAACGCCGAGGAAGTAGTCGCCGGCGAGACCATGGCCAGGCACATGCGGTTCTCCATAGCTTACTGGCACAGCTTCTGCAACGGGGGGGCGGACCCGTTCGGGCTTCCGACGCGACACATGCCGTGGCTCGACGCGCCGGACGCGATGGCTACGGCGCGGAACAAGGCGCGGGCGTGCTTCGAGTTCTGCGAGAAGCTCGGCGTGGACTTCTACTGCTTCCACGATCGCGACGTAGCCCCGGAGGGCGAAACGCTCGCCGAGAGCAACAGCAACCTGGACGAGATCGCCAAAGTTCTCAAGGGTGAGCAGGAACGGACCGGGATCAGGCCGCTGTGGGGCACGGCGTGCCTGTTCGCTCATCCGCGATTCATGCATGGAGCCGCCACGAGCTGCAACGCGGACGTGTTCGACTACGCCGCCGCACAGGTCGCCAAGGCGATGGAAGTTACCTGCGAACTTGGCGGGAGCGGATACGTCTTCTGGGGCGGGCGCGAGGGATACAAGAGCATCCTGAATACCGATATGGGCAGGGAGATGGACCACCTTGCGAAGTTCCTTCACCTTGCCGTGGAGTACAAAAAGCAGATCGGCTTCAAGGGGCAGTTCTATATCGAGCCGAAGCCCAAGGAGCCCACGAAGCATCAATACGATTTCGACGCAGCCGCCTGCTACGCCTTCCTCCAGAAATACGGGTTGGTGGAGCATTTCAAGCTGAACATCGAGGCAAACCACGCGACGCTCGCCGGACACGAGTTCGCGCACGAGCTGCAATTCGCCGCGGCGAACGGAATCCTCGGCTCGGTCGACGCCAATCGCGGCGACACGCTGCTGGGATGGGATACGGACCAGTTCCCGACCAATCTCTACGACGCGGTGTTCGCGATGCTGGCGATACTCGATGCGGGCGGGTTCACGACCGGAGGGTTGAACTTCGACGCGCACGTCGCACGCGAGAGTATCGAGCCGGTCGACCTGTTCCACGCCCACATCGGCGCGATGGACGTTTTCGCCCGCGGGTTGAAAATCGCAGCCGCCATTCGCGAAGACGGCGCGCTCGCCGACCACCTCGCCAGACGCTACGCCAGTTGGAATTCCGGCCTCGGCGCGGACATCGAGGCGGGGAAGGTCGGTTTCGCGGAACTGGGCAAGTACATGCTCGATAAGGGCAACGCGGCGCCGAACGAGTCGGGGCGGGTCGAAATGCTCGAAAATATCCTGAACGACTATATTCGGTAAACGGCTATTCGCGAGTACCGGCCGAAGAGTCCGTTGGTGGGAGCGGGCCGGTTACTATCACCAGTCTCCCGGACCTCATGGCGATAAGCGCATCGGGCCGGTCCGAGAGAATCCCGACGCTCTCCGGCGTGAGAACCACCGCGCCGGGGGAGTTTTTCGCCGCGACAGCCTTCAGCAGGATGGGCCTTGCGAGCAGGTCGCCTACCGGCCTGGTCGCAGGTGAGTCCAGAAGCGCTCCCGGTGCGGATCGGCGAGTGTAAATAGCCAACCCGCGGTCCTTCACGTCGGCTATTTCGGCGTCGGTTGCGTCGAACACGCCGGCGCCGTCGGGCGCCTGGATGCGGGGATACATGCACGGTGAAAAGGGCGTTCCGCGAGCGTCGATAATCACGATCGTTCCGATGGGCGCGGATGCGTCGATTTTCCCCCATCGCCACTTGCGGCCCGTCTTGCGGAGGACCATCCCGGTCATGTTGACCACGCCGCGACGACCGCAGAGAGGCATGGACAGCGTGACCGTCGCCGTGCGCGTTGCCGGGTCGAACCGGCTGGATTTTTCCTCCATGCCCCTGAGAGTTGCGCTGATAAGAACCTGCCCGCTCCTGACGTTGGAAAACTTTCCGCCGGGACCGGTCCGGATTCCGCCCATCAGCAGCACGGCGTTGCGCGCGGCGAGAAGGCGGGCGGCCCTTTTGGCCATGAGAACGTCCTGCCCGCGGAGGCTTTTCGCCCTGGCGGAACCGACCGCGAAAACCCGCCCGCTCGTCCAGTCGATCTTTCCACCCGGAACGTTCTCGACGGCAGGCGTGAACTTTTCGCCCAAGGCTGTGACAATATGCGACGGAGCGATCGTCGGCAGGTTCTTCACCGCGGGAGGGAGCGTTTCGCCGCCGGCTGCCTGCGTTTTGTCTTCCTGATCGCACGCCGCAAAGGCAGCAAGAAGCAATAACGCCGGAAAAATCGCTCGTCGCATGTGGCACCTCTCAATCGATCGTAATGATATACCCACCGGCGCGGAAAAATGAGTAAAACTTTGCATGGGTCCATGCCTTACGGACTCCGGTGTATAATGTCCGCGATGAAAAGACAGGATGAAACGTTCATGTCAATCGCGCTGGACTGCGCCGCGATGGGGCGCGGCGAGGTCGAACCGAATCCCATGGTCGGCGCTCTCATCGTGCGCGACGGCGTGGAAATAGCACGCGGCTTCCATCGCAG
Source organism: Planctomycetota bacterium (assembly GCA_024275995.1). GTDB lineage: Bacteria > Planctomycetota > Phycisphaerae > SM23-33 > SM23-33 > JAJRYB01. The sequence goes on from JAJRYB010000064.1 coordinate 14,458, forward strand.
TTTCGGCCGCCCGCACGCCGAGCGCGAAGCGCTTGCAACGGCGCGCGACGCGGGTGAAAACGTTCGCGGCGCCACCATGTACGTCACGCTTGAACCGTGCTGCCACCACGGAAAAACGCCACCCTGCACGGACGCGATTATCGAGGCGAAGATAGCGCGCGTCGTTATCGCCATGGAGGACCCGGACGAAAACGTCGCCGGCCGCGGCGTCGATGTGCTTCGAGGCGCCGGTATCGACGTAGACCTCGGTATCTGCGATCAGCGGGCGCGCGACCTGCTGGCGGCATACGTCAAACTTCGCACACGGCGCCGGCCCTGGGTTATATGCAAGTGGGCGCAGACGGTGGAAGGATATCTCGCCCTGCCGGCAGGCCAGGGACGCTGGATTTCCTGCGCAAAGTCGCGCCGCGAGGCGCATCGCCTGCGCAGCCTCTGCGACGGCGTGCTCGTGGGGTCCGAAACCGTCCTTGCGGACGATCCGGCGCTGACCAATCGCAGCGGGTCGGGAAAACAGCCTGTGCGCGTAGTTCTCGACTCGCGCCTGCGGACGCCGCCGGCCAGCAGGCTTGTCCGTACCGCGAACGAATCGCCGGTGATTATCGCGACTTCCCACCACGCCGTGGTCAACGAGATCGGCTGCGCCGATGCACTGCGGCGCAGCGGGGTCGAACTTCTGGAACTGCCTCGCGGGCAGGGAGGTATTGACCTTCCCGCCCTGCTGGACGAGCTTGGCGGGCGACAGTGGACCTACCTGCTCGTCGAGGGGGGCGCGAAGGTCCTGGACAGTTTTATCCAAGAGTCCCTCGCGGACGAGCTGGCTGTCTTCCGTTGCCCGAAGCTCGTCGGCCCGGATGCGCTCCTGCCGCGATTCGACGTGGCGGACCTTGCGCGAAAATTTCCGCTGCGGGAGACGGCGCGAACCGAGATCGGCCCGGACACGCTCCTGCGGTATCGCTTCGAATCCTGACCTTGCAATCAGGGCGCCGTCGCCGGCTGGCTTGTCGGCGGGAGCTTCAGCTTGCCCTGGCGGACAAGCTTGTCACGCCGCTCGATGAGTTTGCGGGCGCGGTCTTCCGGGCTCATCTCGCGAAGCTTTCTGCGCTCGGGCCGGGAAAACGTCTGCACGACGACCTTCAGCCACGCAGCCCGTCGGCGGTACGCCTTCCGCTCACCCACAGAGAGCTTGATGAACTTCTCGTAGTCCAGCAGCATCTTCTCCTGCTGGGCGGGGTTCTTCTTGAGAAATGCGTAAGCCTTGCGGCGATACTGCTCCCGCTGGTCCGGCGAAAGGCTTTTCCACGCGTCGCGGTTGTGATCGAGCGACGCCACCAGCGAACCGATGGAACGCATTCGCAGACGGAACTTCAGCAGCTTCTGCCGGGCAATACTGCCGAACGGGGGCTTGTTCAAGTGGCGAGCCTTGGATTTGGAGGGCGCATCGGCGGCGATGGCGCAGGTCGCGGTCGCCGCGAGCGCTGCCGTCGTCAGGATGATCAGGAATCTGTGCATTGGTCCACTCATAATCATAAAGTCCCGCCCCTTTCAAGGCGATCCAGGGCTTCGAGCGTTTCGTAATCGCTCAGCACGTCGTAGTCCTGGAAGAAATCCAGATTATCCGCAGCCAGGGCGTCAGCGACAAGGCTATCCCCGGCAGGAACTTTCGGCAGGGGTTGGGCCTGAACCGCGACATTCCTGCCTTCCGGTTGCGACGTTTGCGGTGCGCGTGTAAGCATCACCGCCAGCAGCACAGCCGCCGCTGCCGCCAGAGGCGCCGCAATACGGACAACCCGCACCCACACCGGCGATCTGTGCCCGGAGAGTCGAACCTGCCTGCTTATCCGCCGGGCAAGATCCGCCGGGGGCGCCGGAGCACGCCAGAGGTCCAGCATTTCGTCGACCGCCTGGAGCTGCCGGCGCGCTTCCCGCCAGGCGGGATCGTCCACCACGAGGCGCTCAACGCGCCGCGCAGTATCGTCCGGCAATTCGCCGTCGACGAAGGCGGAAAGATCCTCGAAATCGGATTGTCCAAGACGTTCGGCGCTCATAGTCCACTCATTAACGCACGCCAAAGGGCCGGGTTTCCCGGAATCGGCGTTTTTTCGTGTTTTTTCTCGACAACTTTTTCCGACATACCCTTTCGCTCCGGCCCCTGCAAACCTGCCGCCGGATGCAGCCACCCAATATATCCAACACTTTTTCCCGTCAGGCGGACCGCAAATATCCTCAAGGTTTTTTTCGTTTTCACGTCCTGATATAGCGAACCAGGGCGTTGCGCAGGTTGTTCCTGGCACGGCTGAGAAGGCTCTTCACCGCCATCGTCGTGCAGTTCAGCACCTCGGCGATTTCTTCGTAGCTCTTTCCTTCGTATTTATTGAGGATGATCGCGACCCTCTGATTGTCCGGCAGGGAGGCGACGGCGTCCGAAACTTTCCGGCGCATTTCCCGTTCGTCCAGCCCGTCGCCGGGAGCGGCGCTGCGAGCGTCCGGAACGTCACGATGGTATCCGTCGCCGTCGTCGCTCTCGGCGACGTCCAGCGACAGCGGATGCATTCGCCGCCTTTTTCGCAACACGTTAAAACACAGATTCGCCGTGATGCGATACAGCCAGGTGCTGAACTTCGCCGCCGGTTCATATCGCTCTACCGTCCGGTACACGCGGAGGAACACCTCCTGCGTCAGGTCTTCCAGCATTCCGGGATCGCCAAGGAAACGGTAGACCAGTGCGTGGACCTTTCCGGTGTTCCGTCCGACGAGTTTATCGAAGGCCGATTCGTCCCCCCGCTGGAATTGCAGCATGAGCTGAACGTCGGGATCTTCTCTCGCCCAGCGCGTTTTGCCAGCGGCTGGTTTGGATGTCTCGGCTGGGGATTTCCGGTTTTTCCTGGCGATGGCGTGTCCCTACCTCGGTTCTGTCCGTTGGCTGCGAAGCTGCCCGCAGGCGGCGTTCGCGCTGCACCCGCGCGGGCGTCGAACGTGGGCGTTGACGCCGCATTTGCGGAGGCGCTGGGCGAATGCTTTCGCCACGCCCTGGCTCGGCGCCTCGTACGGAAGCGACGGCACCGGATTGTACCGGATCAGGTTTACGTTGCAACGCAGTTGGGCTGCGATACGCGCAAGCCCGTCGGCGCACAGTTTCGTGTCGTTCACGCCTTTGAGCAGCACGTACTCCAGCGTGATCTCGCGTTTGCACGCCTGGTAGAATTCGCGAGCGGCGGCTACGATTTCCGCGATGGTCGTTTTCGCCGCGCCGGGAATCAACTGCCTGCGAAGCGCGTCGTTCGGCGCATGGAGCGAAATCGCCAGCGTGATCGGCAGGCCTTCTTTCCCAAGGCGACGGATTTGCTTCGCAAGTCCGATCGTCGATACGGTCACGTGCCTCGCAGAAATACCCAGGCGCTCCGGATCGATGATCGCCCGAACGGCCGAGACGGTATTGGCGTAGTTCGCCAGCGGTTCGCCGACGCCCATGAACACGACGTTCGTGATCCGGCTCTCCGCCACCGACCGCAAGTGCAGAAGTTGCTCGATAATCTCGCCGCACGAAAGGTTCCGCTGCATACCGTCCATGCCCGAAGCGCAAAATCCGCATGCCACGGCGCATCCGACCTGGGTGGACAGGCACGCAGTCACCCGGCTGGGTGAGGGTATCAGGACCGACTCGATGCATTGGGAGTCTCGCCATTCGATGAGGAGCTTTACGACGCCGTCCGGCGAATCGCTGCGCGCGACGATCCTGCCGGTGAGAATCTCCAATCTCTCCGCTAGGCGGTTGGCGAGGTCGGCGGGCAGGTCCGTCATCGCGGAGTAGTCGCACACGCCCTTGCGATAGACCCATTGCAGTATCTGGGCGGCGCGGTATCCGGGCTCGCCTATCGCGGTAAGGGCTGCCTCCAGCTGGCGCGGCGTAATATCCGGAAAGTGGTTCATCTCTTCCCTCCGAGGCGCTTGTCTTCCAGCATTTTGCGAACGTCATCGACGGCGAGAAACGCCTCGAACGCCGCGATGTCAGGGAATATCCGGTCGCTGTGAGCGCGGACGACCCAGTTTGCAGCCATTGGGCTGATCGTCAGTACGACCGCGCCGTTGTGTGCGGCGAGGTATATTTCTATCGCCGTGCCCATCGACGCGCTCGGGAGGTACGCCACGAGCAGGTCGCAACCGGCCGCCCGTCGATTTCCGTCGGCGAGCGTCTCGCGAATCTGCGGCATCTTGTAGGCCATGCTCGTTGGGTGTTCGTCGAAGTGATCGTAGATCTCCGCCTCCGGAAGATGTTCCACCAGGGCGTGCTGGATCGAACGACGCCAGAGCTGATCGTGAATGTCGGGTTCCACCTTCGAACCCTGGATGATACCGGCTATGAATACTTTCATTGGTTCCTCGATACCCATTTTGACGACAGCATATCAGCTTGCATCCCTGAGATGCGAATCGTTTCGTTTATCGGCGGCAAATAAGCGGCAAAGGTCGGATATCTCATCGAGCGACGGATGCGCATGGAAGAATATCCGGGTAATACCTCTCGCCGGTGATTCATTGGCGTTACCGGCAGAAATCTTCCGCACTGCCGAGATGAACGCCTCGGGATCTCCCGTCGCGCGAAGCGCCCATTCGCTGGAAAGCCTTTCCTCGCGGCGAAGAAGGGCGTTGCGAATCGGAAGGAAAGCGAACAGCCACACCCACGCCGTCGCCGACGAGACGGTGAAGGCGGTAAGGAATTTCCCGACGGCGTCCGCCTTGTATTCTGGAAAGTCCGGAGCATTCAGTGCGAAATACAGCCCGGTAATCAGTCCGATCCGCCACAATGCTCCGATCGCCATCGTCAGCAGGCCTCCGGTAACAGCGTGCCCAAGCTCGTGCGCGAACGCAGCCAGAATCTCCCGCTGCGATAGCTGCTCCAGCGCGCCGTCAGAGAAATAGACGACGAGTCCGTCCCGGCTGCCCGCGATGGCGATGGCGCACCTGCGCGTCCGGTCGCGGCCGTGCAACCGGTACAGGCGCACCTGTACGTCCGCCTTCGCGCGGGCGAATTCCATCAGCCGCCCCGACAGGTCGATATCGGCGAGCGGTTCGGCGGGCGCCCCCTTGAGACTCGACGGGCTGCGAACCAGCCGGAGAATAACCCATCCGACGCCCCACCCGGCCGGGAGGATCAGCGGCCAGTATGTCGGTAGAAAAGTCCTGAGACCCACCACCGCCGAGGCAAGGCAGATCGCCTCGATCGTTATCGCGATTAATACAGCCATCGCACAAAACTTCCCTCGCCGACGCGCTAGGAGTTTTTTTAATGTTCTTCGTGTTGTGCGGTTATTCGGACAGGCTCTAAAGAAAAACCGGAGACTACAATCACAATACGAATATCAACAATGTTCCTTTCCGCTCTTGCTCGACAGGGCGAACCAGTGAATGACAAGAATGCCCGCCCCGACGACCAGTAATATGTCGGCGACGTTGAAGATCCACGGGTAATACAAATCGCCGCAATCGATGAAGTCGCGCACCTCGTATCGGATCGGTTCGAGATTACCGAGAGGCAGTGCGACCTCGCTGAACAACCGGTCGTAAAGGTTGCCCAGCGCGCCGGCAAGCACCAGCGCCAGGGCGGTGTGCATCGACCATGCCCTAGAGTCCGATGTGGCGAAGAAGAAGCATACCAGGACGATCGTAAGCCCCGTAGCAATCGCCACCGCCCATCGCGGCATGGGCAGCCCGAACACAACGCCGGGATTGGTAGAGAGCGTAAACTTTACGCCGGGTAGCGCCCCGCGTGAGGGAATTCGCAGCAGGACGCCCCGCGTCGAAGGGCTTGTTCCGACTGATTCGTCCAAAACGCGATTGACGATCTGAACGGTTTGGCTATCCGAGAGAATGGACCGAAAGACCCAATGCTTGGAGAGCAGGTCCCCCGCCAGGGACGCCACCATAACGATCACGAACATTGCTATCGCAGCGGGACGGCGAATCGCCGGACGCCTCGACGCAGCACGGCTGGATTCCTCGCCGCCTGGCACTGGAGCCTACCTCTCTCCGTTCTCGTCCGGCCCGACCAGGCCTTTCTCGATCATGCGCGCGTACTCGATGCAGTATCGCGTCCACGGGCGCGCCTCGAGGCGTGCCTTGCCAATAGGCCGACCGGTCCCCAGGCATATGCCGTACGTGCCCTTCTCGACCCGTTCCAGGGCGGCGTCGATCTTGGACAGGAGAATGCGTTCGCTCTCCAGCAAGCCGAGGGTGAACTCCTGCTCGTAGTTGTCGCTGGCGATATTTGCGGGATGGTCAGGCATCAGCGAAAGGTCGCCACCGTTACCGTTGGTGCGAAGGGCCTCCGCCTCCATGCCGGTCATGTCGCCGACAAGGCTGCGACGCTTCTCCAGGAGCATCTCACGGAACCGCTTCTGCTCGCGCTTGGTGAGCGGGCTTTTCTTGAGCCGCTTGGCGGGTTTCTCTCCGGGCGCCACCGTCTTTTTCGACGCCTTGCGCGCGGCGGCGCCGGCGGGCTTGCGAGAGGCCTTCTTCGTAAGCTTCTTGACGACTTTTTTCGAGGTTGTCTTCCCGGCGCGCCTGGCGGTTTTCTTGCCCTTGGCGGTGGTGCGGGAACTGGACTTCTTTGCCACTGGTCTCTCCCTTGTCAAGGCAGCCGTATCGCTTCCTGTACCAATTTGCGGCTTGAGAGGAAACAAGTTGCGGGAGTATAGTAAGCGATCGTCGCGCTGTCAACCCATGTGGGCATTTTGACCTGTGCGCCTGGGCGACTTGACCATCGCGAGAAAGCCTTGCCCAAACGGTGAACCCATGAACGATATCGACCAGCAAGCCGGTCGCAAGGACCGAAAACACAAATGGTTGCGATGGATCCTCGCCTGCGGGATCGCACTGGCCCTCTGCGCCGGTGGCGCCTATTACTACCTGCGTTTCGTCCGCGTGAATTTTCACGTCGTCATCGAGGGACAAGTCTACCGGTCCGCCCAACCCGGTGGGGAAACACTTCTCGGCTGGATTCGGAGCCGCGGTCTCAAGACGATTGTCAACCTTCGTGGAAGCGTAAGCGACGCCGAACGAGCCGCGACGAAAGAAGGCGGCGCCACCCTGGTGGTCATACGGTTCTCGGCGTATCGCCTTCCATCGCTCCCATCGCTGCGAAAGCTTATCGAGGTGCTCGAAACCGCCGATCGCCCGATCCTCCTGCACTGCCGCGCCGGCGCCGATCGCACATCCATGGCGAGCGTGCTGGCGGCGATGGCGATAGGCGGGCAGGACTACCAGGCGGCGAGCAGCCAACTCTCCATGCGGTACCTGCGACTGGACGGCAGCCCGCAGCGCATCGCCGGTTTTCTCCAGCGATACGAGGCCTACTGCCGCAAGGAAAAGATCGATACCGGTGGCTGGAAACAATTCAGACGATGGGCGATGGAAACGTATCGGACTTACTATTACTACGTCCGCATCGACGCGCCGCGGAAGCTTTCCGCGCGACCGGGCGAGGTGCTCCGCGTTCGCCTGGTGATCCGCAACGACTCACACGAAACGATCCCCGCGTCCGATCCGGACAAAACTTTCACCCTCGCCGCTTTCACCGGAAGCAGCGAGCAGGACGATCCGGACCGCGAATTCGGCCGGGTCATACTACCGAAGCGTGACATCCCGCCAGGTGGGAGCGTATCTCTCGATTACACCTTCGCCGCGCCGTCGCAAGCGGGCGTGTATCGTCTGCGATTCGATCTCATCGAGGAGAACCGCACGTGGTTCGCCCGCCAAGGTTCGCCGGTTCCTACCTGTGAGCTTGTCGTCTCCGGCGAGTAGCGTTGCGCCGGTGAGGCTCACGATTTCCCGATAATTTCCTCGGCTATTTTCTGCACCTCGTCCGCCAGCGTCTCGGCGACTGAATTTTCTTTCGCCTCCGCGACGATGCGCATGATCGGCTCGGTGTTCGACCCGCGCACGGATACCCATCCCTGGGAAAGGTCTATCCGAAGTCCGTCGGCGTCGTCGAACTTCGCGTCTCGGCGGTTGGCGAACGCCTTCCGCGCAGCGGCGACAACCTTCGGCGCGGCGTCCGCGGGACACGAGAACTTCCTCTTGAGCATCACGTATCGCGGAATGCCCGCCACGAGTTCACTGAGAGTTTTACCCGTCTCGGCCATGTATTGCAGGACATACGCCATTCCGACAAGGCTGTTGCGAACGAGCGTGACTCGCGGTTCGATCACCCCTCCACCGCCTTCGCCGCCCAGGATGCACCCTTCCCGCTGCATCGCAGAGACGACGTTCGCCTCGCCGGTCGGGGCCCGCACCACCTCGCATCCCGCGGCCGAGGCAACATCGTCTATCATCCTGCTGGTCGAAAGATTCGTCGCCACCTTCCCCTTGCGATGAGTCAGCACAAACGCCGTCGCCAGGGCGAGCGTGTATTCCTCGCCGATGTACGTACCGTTTTCGTCGACGATTGCCAGGCGATCGGCATCCGGGTCCTGTGCAAAACCCACCTGCGCGCGATGCTTGCGGACCGCGTCGCACAGGCCCGATAGGTTTTCCCTGATGGGTTCGGGCATGTGCGCGAACCTGCCGGTCGCCTCGCCGTTGAGGTGCGCCACCTCGCAGCCCATCTCGCCCAGAAGTTGCGGCGTAACGACGCAGCCGGCACCGTTGATGCTGTCCAGCACCACCTTGAACCGCTTCGAGGAAATCAGCGTCACGTCACAGATTCCGCAGACCGCATCGACGTGAATCCCGTGCGTCCTGCCGTTTGTCGATTCGGCTCCCTGCGCGTCGGCGTCGCCCAGGGTAAACCGCCGGTCGGACCAGAGGTCTTTCAGGGCGCCGGCGGATTCGGCGCTCAGGCCCATGCCGGACGGCTGGAAGAACTTGATACCGTTGTACTGCGGCGGGTTGTGCGAGGCGGTTATCATAACGCCGCCGTCGGCATCGAGCTTTCGCGTCATCAGCGATACGCCAGGCGTACTCACCACGCCCAGGTCGATAACGTTGACACCGGTGGCGAGCAGCCCCGCAGCCACCGCGCTGCGGACCATCGGGCCGCTCGTCCGCGTGTCGCGACCTGTAACCACCGTCTTGCCTGCGCCCAGCATTGCCCCGAACGCACAGCCGAAATCACACGCCACCTGCGGCGTCAGGGTCCCGCCGATCGTGCCGCGAATACCTGAAACGCCTACCATCAACCTGTCTTCCGCCATGCAGATACTCCTTACGTTACCGCGAATATGAACCGACCATTATCGCCCCGCAGGACGTTATTGCAACAATCGGCCTGCTCCATCCGTCAAACGCAATTTTACATGCCTAGAATTACGTGAAGAGACATTCACAAGGCGGCGATTTAAGTGCTCTCTCGTCGAGGGCGTGTCCCGCAGGTCACCCTGCGGGACCTTCGTCGCGGCGATGACGGCTGGGTGTTAGTGTGGATGGCAATCGAGGATAAGTAATTATGGTATACCAATTACCGAGGCTCCCTTTCAAAGTCGACGCGCTCGAGCCGTACATCGACGCCCGGACGATGACCATTCACCACTGCAAGCACCACGCCGGTTACATCCGGAAACTGAATGATCTTCTCAAGGGGCGACCCCGCCTGCTGGCGATGACGCTCGAGGACATCATCGCCAATATCCGCAGCGTTCCGGAGGACATTCGCCAGCAGTTGCGCGATAACGGGGGAGGTCATCTGAACCACAGCCTGTTCTGGCAGGTGCTCGGAACGGGTGGGCAAGACGCTCCCGCCGGGCGGGTGATGGAGGCTATAGGCGCGTCCTTCGGCGACTTCCCTGCGTTCCGGCAGAAGTTCACCACAGCTGCAATGACCCGTTTCGGAAGCGGATGGGCCTGGCTGTGCGTCGACGCCGACGGAAAGCTCGAGGTCTTCTCCACGCCCAACCAGGATTCTCCGATCATGTTGGGATATCGTCCCATTCTCGGGCTGGACGTGTGGGAACACGCGTACTATCTGAAATACCGGAATAATCGTGCGGATTACGTCGAGGCGTTCTGGCACATGGTGAACTGGAACGGCGTAGCGGAAATATACTCGCATCTCCAGGAAACAGCCCGCGTACAATAAGACAATCCGAGATCGCACCTGCCCGCTTATCTATCGGGTCGATGGACGGTCCTCGCCGCCTCACCGCTACCGTCAACAAACAGAAAAAAATCGCCTGCCGGTTCACCTGCTAACCCGTGTTCCCGTCCAGGCGGGACGGGTTTCGAAGAAATCTTTGGAAAAATAACAAGAGACGCAAGGCCCGTGCGTTATTTCTCTGGTAGAGTCGACCACCCGACGGCGGTCGGGGTGTATCCGCCCGGTCGGGCCCGGCGGAAAGAACCCGGCGAGAAAGGATTGGAGCGCATGAGGACTCAATGGCGATTGGCGCTGATGCTGCTGTGCACGGCGGTCCTGGCGGGATGCGATCTGAACAGCAGGAACACCGGCGCCGACGGTCTTTCGCTGCGCGATGAAATCGATCGTGCCGTTGCCGGCGTGTATCCGGCGCTGGTTCGTATCAGCGTGGTGATGGAAAAGCCCTCCGGTGGCAGGATGCGTAAGTTTCGCGGGTCCGGCAGCGGGACGATTATATCGAAGGATGGATACGTCCTGACGAATTACCACGTCGCCGGCCGGGCGACGCGAATTGTCTGCCGCATGTCCAATCGCGAGGAGGTCGAGGCGCGCCTCGTCGGGCGCGATCCGATGACGGACCTCGCGCTGCTCAAGTTGGACCTGTCCACCCGGCGGAGCAAAACGCCGCTGCCCGTGGCGCGGTTCGGCGACTCGGACACGGTTCGCGTGGGAGACACCGTCCTTGCGATGGGAAGCCCCGCCGGTCTGAGCCAATCGGTAACGCTGGGCATCGTCGCCAACGCGGAAATGGTCCTTCCGGGCGGCAGGTTGCAACAGGCAGGCGAAAACGTCGGGGCGCTGGTTCGATGGATCGGACACGACGCGGTGATCTTCCCCGGTAACAGCGGCGGCCCGCTGGTGAACCTCGCCGGCGAAATTATCGGCGTCAACGAAATCGGCGTCGGAAGCCTTGGAGGCGCCATCCCCGGGAACCTCGCCAAGAGTGTCGCCGAGCAACTCATCAAAAACGACACCGTCAAGCGCGTCTGGACGGGGCTTCAGTGCCAGCCTCTGCTGAAGAACATGCCGGACGTAAAGGGCGTGCTCGTCGCGGGGGTCGCGAAAGAGTCCCCCGCCGCCAAGGCGGGCGTTCAGCCGGGCGACGTTATCACGCATTTTGACGGCGTAGCCGTACACAGCCGGACGCGCGAGGAAATGCCACTGTTCAACCGGGTGGTCCTCTCCACGCCAGTCGGAAAGAAAGTCGCTATCGACGTCCTGCGCGACGGGAAAAACAAGACGTTCTCACTCACGACGGTCGTCCGCGAACCGGCACAGGGTAAAAGTCGCGAATTGCGGCGTTGGGGGATCACCGCTGCGAACCTCACCCGCGCTTCGGCGCGTGCGCATCGTCGTCCGGACAAAAATGGCGTCCTGGTGGGAAGTATCCGCTCGGGTGGACCGGCGAGCGAGGCGAAACCCGCTCTCAAGGCGGGCGACGTTATCGTGAAGGTGGGCGATACGCCGGTGACCAATCTTGCGGATCTGATCGCGGTGACGGACAAGATCACCCGCGGGAAGGACCAGCCCCAGCCGACGCTGGTCGCCTTCGAGCGCAGAAAGTACAAGGCACTGACCGTGATTCGCATCGGTAGCCCCGCAGACGAAGATAAACCCGAGCGTGCGAAGAAGGCCTGGCTGGGCGTAAGCACGCAGGTGCTCACGCGCGAGCTGGGTAAGGCGCTGGGCCTTAAGGGCAAACACGGCGTTCGTGTGACACGGGTCTATCCCGAGACCACCGCCGCCGAGGCGGACATCCAGGTTGGAGATATTCTTCTCAAACTGGACGGGCAGGTTATTTCCGCGCGCCAGCCCGAAGATACGGAAGTATTCGACTACCTTGTTCGCCAATACAAGATCGGCGCCGAAGTCGACCTGTCGATCGTGCGCGACGGAAAACCGAAAACGCTCACCGTCAGGCTCGAGGGACGTCCCAAGCCGCCCTCGGAACTCAAGCGGTACAAGCACGAGGACTTCGAGTTCGCCGCCCGCGACCTTGCCTTCGCCGATAAGGTGAATCGCGAACCTTCCGAACGTAAAAACAAGGGCGTGCGGATTGCGAGCGTCCAGTCGGCTGGATGGGCGGCGCTGGCGGGACTGGCGACGGGTGACATTCTTCTGAAGGTCGACGGGCAGGAAGTCGCAGACATCGCCGGATTGAAAAAGATAATGAAAAAGATCCGCGAGACGAAACCCAGGCAGGTCGTTTTCTTCGTTCGCCGAGGCATCCATACCCGGTTTGTTGAACTCGAGCCGGACTGGAAAGCGGCAATCGGCGCGAAATGAAATCCGGAAAACCCCGAAACAGGAGAACGCGAGTGAAACGAACGCAACTTATCGTATTGGTCTTATCGGTGGTGGCGATTGCGGGTTTCGTCACCGCGGCCCAGCCGATATCCACGGCCGCACGAAAACTGTACGAAACGCACCAGGATTCCGTCGTTTTCGTATCCGCCGTCGCCAAGATGGAAATCTCCGCACGCGGAAAGACGGCGAACCGCGAACTCAAACGCGAAGCTATCGGCACGATCATAGACGCCAGCGGTTTGACGGTCCTGTCCTATTCCAACCTGGACCCGAGCGGCGCTTTAAGCTCGCAGTTTTCGGTCAAGGCCGAGTTCGCCGACGTCAAGATCCGCCTCGCCGACGGTACGGAAGTGCCGGCGAAGATCGTCCTGAAAGATACGGACCTGGACCTTGCCTTCGTCATGCCGGACGCCGACAGCGACGAGGCCGAGGATGTAGAATTCAAGCCGTTGGACCTGGGCAACAACGTCCAGCCCAAGATACTGGACGAGGTTATCTCGCTTGGCCGGTTGGGCAACAACCTGAGCCGCCAACCCGTCGTCTTCATCGGGCGGATCGCCGCCATCGTCAAGAAACCGCGCGACTTCTACCTCACTACGAGAGCGGCGATGGGCGGCCCGCTTTTCTCGTCCGACGGAAAACTTATCGGAATCGCGGTGCGAAGGATAACCAACGGGCGTCCCAGCGGGACGATCGTCGTTCTTCCTGCCGGTGACATTCAGGAAGTCGCCGCCCAGGCGCTGGACAAAACCAAGCCCGAACCCGCCACGCAGCCCGCAACGCAGCCCGCCAGCTTACCAGCGCCCAAAGACAAGGCCGACGCGCAGGTAGATGATAAAACGCCGGCCGACAAAGTGGCCCCGATGGACGAATAGCGATATCCGAAAAACGAAGACAGCCGAACGGCAAGCCCGGTCCAGACCAAGGCGCTTGGGGAACGCTGCGCCAGATATCTTAAGAAATCATGCCGGACATTCATCCGCAGCTTTCGATACGGCTTGCCGTTCGGCTGTGTTGCCGTTGCTTTTTCTTCGAGAACACCGGCGCGGATTGTGCGTCAATCGACCGCCGTTCGGGTGATGCGCGGGCCCAGCCGGCATGTTACCTCGTATGGAATAGTGCCGGCGAGCCTGGCCAAACTCTCCACGCTGTTGGGCGCGTCGGGTCGAGGCGAGATGATCTCGACTTCATCGCCGACCTCCGCGTCTGGAATGTCGGTCAGGTCGATTATGATCTGGTCCATCGAAACGCGCCCGCAAAGAGGCGAGTCACACCCCGCAACGCGAACGACAGAGCGGTTCGAGAGGCTCCGGAAATATCCGTCGGCGTAGCCGATCGGCACAAGTCCGATCCGCGAGGTGCGCGTGAATTCGTGCGTAAGCCCGTATCCGCACTTGCTCCCGGCCGGGACCGTCTTGATCTGCATGATCGGCCCGGTCAGCCTTAGAGAAGGACGCAGCGGCAGGTGGTTGAGCATTTCGCCGGACGGCTGGTACCCGTAAACGCCGATCCCCGCGCGGACCATGTCCAGGTGCGTCTCGGGCAGGTCGATAATGGCGGCTGTGTTTGCGGTATGCAGAGTGAGATTTTCCCTCGGACCGCATTTTTCGACAGTCTCTTCGAACAGGTTGAACTGACGCCGGGCGAAGGTCTTGTCCGCTTCGTCGGCGGTGGCGAAGTGAGTGTATAAGCCTTCAAGTCGGATATCGCCCTGCTCGCGGATCAGCCGGACCAGCGCCGCCGCCTTCTCCGCGGGCACGCCGCTGCGGTTCATGCCGGTATCGATTTTAACATGGACGCGGGCGGGGGTTCCAACCGCGGCGGCTGCCTGCGAGATGGCTGGAACTTCCGATTCGCTCGCGACGGTAAACGTGACGTTGCGCGCGATCAGCGCCTCGATCGCTTCCGATCCGCTGCAAGCTCCCGGCGTGGAGAACACCAGCACCTCGCCGCCGTACCCCATCCGGCGCAGCTCGATCGCCTCCGCCGGCGTGGCGACGGCAAGGGAATCCGCCTCGCGCGCGATTACGTCCAGTAGCGTTGCCAGACCGTGGCCGTAACAATCAGCCTTGACGGCTGCGCAAAGTTTCGTGCCTTCTTTCAGGCATCCGCGAAGCTGCGAGATATTCTCGCCGACGGCAGAGGCGGAGACCTCCGCGGTGAGGCAACTTCCCACACTGTCACGATAATCGGCCATGGCGCACGGCATTTTCCCATGTTTGTCGTTGCGGTACAACGGTCGCCTGCGGCAAGCGCCTTTCGCAACCGGACGAAATGTGATATTTTCCGGGTCGTATTGTGTGTGTTCACGATTCCAGGAATGATAGAAGGCGAACCGATGAGATGGAACGTTGCGATAATGGGCGCTACCGGCGCCGTCGGGAACGAGCTGCTCAGGATACTCGATCAGCGCGGTTTCCCTCTCAAGAGTCTCAAGCTGCTGGCCAGTCACCGCTCGGCTGGGAAAAAACTCCCCTTCGCTGGCGAGCAGCTTCCCGTCGAGGAACTTACCGAAAGCAGCTTCGAGGGCGTGGACCTTGTGCTCGCCTCTGCGGGCGGGAGCCTCTCGAAAAAGTTCAACCCCATCGCCGTCAAGGCCGGGGCCGTCGTGGTGGACAACACCTCCGCGTTCCGAATGGACCCGCAGGTCCCGCTGGTGATCCCGGAGGTGAACTCCGCCGATATAAAAACACACAAGGGCATTATCGCAAACCCGAATTGCAGCACGATAATCATGAACGTTCCGGTCTGGCCGCTGCATAAGGTCCACCCCGTCCGCAGGATCGTCGTGAGCACTTACCAGGCAGCCAGCGGCGCCGGCGCCGCGGCGATGGAAGAACTCAAGCAAGGCGCCTCTGCGATACTCGCGGGCGAGACGTTCGAACCGAAGGTGCTGCCGCACCCTGCCGCGTTCAACGTGTTCAGCCACAACAGCGCAGTCGGACCCGACGGGTACAACGAGGAAGAAACCAAGATGGTCCGCGAGACGCGGAAAATTTTCCACTGCCCGGAAATCCTCGTAGCCGCGACGTGCGTGCGCGTTCCCGTGATGCGGGCGCACAGCGAGTCGATCAACCTTCAATTCACCGATCCGGTAACCGAGGAACAGGTGCGGGAAATCCTCGCCGCTGCGCCGGGCGTGAAGATCGTCGACGATCGCGAGGGCAGCTACTTCCCCATGCCGCTGGACGCCTCGGACCGGGACGAGGTGCTGGTGGGGCGCATCCGCAGCGACATTTCCCAGCCCGACGGGTGCGGGATCGAAATGTTCGTTTCCGGCGACCAGATCCGCAAGGGCGCCGCGCTGAACGCCGTGCAGATCGCGGAAATGCTCTGATTCGCACATGACAGATCACCCCGCAAGACGGAACATCAAGCTGGTAGTCGCCTACAACGGTTCGGCCTATCACGGCTGGCAGAGGCAGGTACAAGGCCTGGCGACGGTCCAGCAGTGCGTCGAGGAGGCGGCGAGTGAGGTCGTAAGGCACAGGGTGATCGTTTTCGTAACGGGGCGCACCGACGCCGGCGTTCACGCAGCCGGGCAGGTAGCAAATTTCTACACGACAAACCTCGCCATTCCGACGATGGGGCTTCGGCGGGCGATGAACTCGCGCCTGCCGGGCGATATCGCGATTATCTCGGCTGAGGACGTGCCGGAAGACTTCCACGCATCCCGCTCCGCGACCGGTAAGACGTACCGCTACCGCATCCACGTTGGACCGTTGCGACCCGTCATGCACCACGAGCAGGTGTACCACTACTACCGCACGCTGGAGGTGGCAAAAATGCGCGACGCCGCCTGCCGACTTATCGGAACGCACGATTTCCGCGGTTTCGCCACCACGTCCGACAAGCGAAAGACAACCGTGCGGACGATTTTCCGCTGCGATGTGACGGAGGTGGGCGAGGAAATTCGCGTTACCGTCCACGGCGACGGGTTCCTCTACAACATGGTCCGCAACATCGTCGGGACGCTTATCGAGATCGGGCGGGGAAGATGGCCGGCGGATCGAATCGACAGGATTCTGGCGACCTGCGACCGCAGCGAGGCCGGGTTCACCGCTCCGGCGCAGGGGCTGAGCCTTCTGAGCGTGCATTTCGAGAAGTGACGAGCCGGTCCTGGTGACGCGCCGGCAAGCTGGAACGACCCGGGGGACGGTCTTACCGAAGAGAAGTTTTCGTTCCGTACCCCTTGAAAGGCGAGCGGGCAGGACGTATAAGGGTCCGAGCCTGTCCGTCGATCGGCGGGCGGGTGTTCCGGGCTTCTTTGCACCGGCGGAAGATGAGAACATATCAGGGAAGGCGAGTGTTATGAAGGTAATCGCGCAGACAGGAGCCCTTCAAGAGGCGCTGGCGCTGGTAGGCGGAATCGTCGCAACGCGCACACCCAAGCCGGTGCTGCAATGCGTAAAGCTGGTCGCGGCGGACAACGTGCTTACGCTGATGGCGACGGATCTTGAGGTCGCCTGCCGTTATCAGATCACGGCTGTGGAAATCGCCGAACCCGGCGAGGCGCTCGTGCCGGCCGATCGTCTTAACGGAATCGTTCGCGAATCGAGCGACGAGGACAGTCTGACGATCGAAACGGAAAAGCAGACGGTGCACGTCCGCGGTACTGGCAGCCACTTCACGATTTTCGGATACGATCCGGGCGAATACCCGGCCGTGGCGGAATTCGGCGACGAGGCGGACCTCCAGATTTCCTCGTCCGTCCTGTCCGGTATGATCGCAAAGACGCTGTTCGCCACGGCGAAAGTTCACAGCCATTACGCGATGAGCGGCGTGCTGTGGGAGGCATCCGGCAAGAAGCTGCAACTGGTCGCCACTGACGGACATCGACTCGCCCAGGCAAAGGGCGCCCTGTCCAAATCCGTCAAGAGCAGCGCGACCGCCATCGTTCCAACCAAGCTCATGAGCCTTATCCAGCGGGTCTCCAGCGACAGCGAAGAAACGCTGGAAGCGAAGTTCAGCGAGAACCAGATGCTGGTCCGCTCGGCGCGCGTGGTGCTGGTCAGCTCGCTGGTGCAGGGCAACTTCCCGAAATACGACGACGTGATCCCCAAGGATTCCACCCGTTCGGCGACCGTCAACACGACGCGGCTCGAGCATCGTCTGCGCCAGGCGGCCCTGCTGACCAACGAGGAGTCGCGCGGCGTGAAGTTGAGCTTCCAGGGCGAGCAGGTGACGCTTTCCAGCAGGGCGCCGGAAACGGGCGAAGCGGAGGTCACCTGCCCCATCAGTTACCAGGGCGATCCGCTGGAAATCGCATTCAACCCCCAGTTTATGATCGACGCGCTGCGGGTCTGCGAAACCGACGAGATAACGCTGGAAATGGGCGCGGCGAACAAGCCGGCGATCATCAGGTCCGGCGACGATTTTCTCTATGTCCTGATGCCCGTCGACCTGGGTTGACGGATGAAGGCGGGCGAACGTTTTCGCTGAAGTTTTCCAATTGATTCCGGCGATGGGAATGATAGGCTCTGCCTGAAAATCCCGGCGTCGGCCCGAGAGCGAGCGGTTTTGTCTCTGACGAGGACGCCGAAGCAGGCGATTCCAAAACGAATCGTCGATGCAGGCGGACGAAATCAGAGGCGAAACAAGCCGCTAGAAGCCAGTCCGGTTTTTCAGGCAGAGCCTAAAGTGCCGGACGTTGTTGACGATATCTCCGCTGTAACGAGACCGGTCATGGATGACGCGCAACTACGTACGATCTGGCAACAGCGGCAGCTTGACGATCGCGTCGCACACCTGTCCGGTCCGCTGACGGTCCTCATGAAACGAACGCTCGCCAAGCGCGTTCGCCAACTCGGCAAGCTCGGGGAAATCTGGGACGAGGTCATTCCGGAGTCCATCTGCCGGCACGCCGCACTGGAAAGCTTCAATAACGGGGTTCTCACCGTTCTGGTCGATTCGGCGCCGCACCGCTTCGAATTGCAGACGCTGCTCGCCGGCGGAGCGACCACGGAAATCCGGGCGAGATTCCCCGGAACGATCCGCAAGATACGCCTCGTACCGGGGCAGTTCTGCTCCGTAGACCTTGCCGGCGAGCGACGATACACCTTCTGAAAGAACGATCCGGCGAGGCTTGCGAAGTTACCGGGCGTTTCAGCTTGAAACCCAGCCGGCGTGTTTCCATAATTGACCTGTCCGGAGCAACGAGCGATTGAGATGCGGGATGTCTGCGTCGTTGAGGACGAGTCCGGCAAGGAAGGAGAATGAGGCATATTCGCCGATATTCTGAAATTCTTCTGACGAAGCCGGGCGAAGCCACAAACAGCAGACGCCCGCAGGTCAAGTGTGAGTTGCTCTAACGAACCCTTTCGAAGGAGGTATTGATGTCGGCCATCGTAGCCTGTATCACCGGCGGCGAAGTCCATCGGCAATGGCAGGAAGGACGCCTCCTGGGCGAACAGATCGGACCGAGGCGGACCCCCTTCGGAAACAGCGCGGATATCTTCCTCGTAGAGGGAGACGGAGAGCCATTTTACCTCCTGCCGCGTAACACCGGAGGGCAGGCAAAGCCCGCACCCTCGCGCGTTAACAGCAGGGCGAATATCTACGCCCTGAAAGACCTCGGCGTCCGGCACGTCCTTGCGTGGGGTCCCGGCGGAGCGGTAACGCACAACATCGCCGTCGGTGAACTGGTCATTTTCAACGATCTGCTGGACCTGACGTACCTTCGCGATCGCACGTTCTTCGAGGACTCGCCGCTGGGATACCTGCGTCAATTCCCGGTGTTCTGCCCGTCGCTGGCGTCTGTGGTCTGCGGCGTGCTCGATTCGATGAAGCTTATCTACCATTCGCGCGGCACGGCTGCGGTCTCCGAAGGGCCCCGGCTGGAAACGCCCGCAGAAGTCCGTCGCCTGGCGACCGTCGGAGCGGAGGTGGCGACGCACCACTTCGTTCCGGAGGTGTTCCTGGCGAAAGAACTCCAGATGTGCTACGCCGGCGTCTGCTACGTGGTCAACTACGCCGAGACGGGCAGCCGCCACCGACCGTTCATGCCCGGCGACCTGTTTGGTGGACTTACGCAGAAATCCGAGCACGAACGGCTCGCCGGGGTGATCGCAACGATCAGCCGGATCGTCCACAAGGTCGCCACCACCATCCGCAAAGGACAAATGGACGCCTGCGATTGCCACAGCACCATGCAGGCGAACATAAACGAGTACGACCTGTCGAACGATTGGCGGGAATGGTTTACCGGGAATAACGGGCAGGGCTGACGCTGCCGGTTAACTGTGCCCCGTTTATCGAGCGCTGTTTTCCAACTCCGCTTCCCGCACTGAAAGGAAACGCCATGAAGAAGCTAACTATTCTGTTTGCGATCCTGGCATGTTCAGCGGTACTGGCCCCTGGCGCCGAAAAAAAAGACTTCGCCAAAATCGACACGGACGCCCTGACGAACGAAACACAGAAAAGCGCCGAGCCGACCGATGGCATGAACATAGTTTGGTGGGTGCCGTCTGAGTTCTGGAAAGCGTCCGCCGCACAGGACAAGACACTCACGCCTGACGAACGCAAGCAACTGGGCGAGGCGTTCGATCCGTACGTTGTGCTTGCGATTGTCCGCACGGACATAAACAGCCTCGGCGCGTTCCGCTTTCACAACAAGGTGTCGGTCCAGCGTGATTTGCGAGTTACATATGTCGATGCCAAGGGTGTCGAAAAGGCGCTTGCGCATTCCGATAAGGTCAACGTCTCAGTAAAGAACATCTTCGGCTTCATGAGACCAATGCTGGGGGGCGCAATGGGCGAGATGGGGAAAAATTTTCACTTTTTCGTCTTCAGGAACAGCGACTCGAAAGGTAAACAGATCGTCTCGCCGTACCTGAAAGGCACGCTGGTCGTGGAGCTGAAGAAAACGCCCCGCGAGGCTGGCGGAATAATCCGGTTCGAATGCCCGCTCAATTCGTTGCACGTCCCGCGAGAATGCGCCAAGTGTCGCAAGAAAGCGCATATTTCGTGGAACTTCTGCCCGTGGTGCGGACTCGCCCTGCCAAAATAGCCCATCCGTGGGCAACGCGCCTTGGTCGATCCGGCGAGTCAAGGCAAGTTGCCTGCCTTACGATTGACATTACCCGGACTTGGAGACGTCAGTGGCGGCTGCGAAAAGCTGGAGCATCTCGGCCGAGTGGATCGTTCCGGTGGACGGAGAGCCGATTCGTCGCGGCGTCCTTCGCGGACGCGGCGGGGTAATCGAGGCGATCGGACCGGCCCGGAAGGTCCACCCGGCGGCGAAGCATCGCGCGCTGGGCGAAGTGGCGGTGCTGCCCGGGCTGATCAACGCGCACACGCACCTGGAGCTTTCGCACCTTCGACGCAAGCTCCCGCCCAAACGCCCGATGACGCAATGGCTTTTCGGCGTGTTTCGCGGGCAAGTCGTCGGTGCGGACCACTCCCGCAGCGTCGTCGCCGGAGCGGACGAGGCGCTGGCGCTGGGGACGACGACGATTGCGGACGTCTGCCACAATAACGGCGCGTGGCGGGAGCTGAAGGACCATAGCCTCCGCGCCCTGTGCCTTGCGGAGGTCGCGGGTATCGGCCCGCTCGCACACGGCGCGATGCGTCGCCTGCGGAAAAGCCTGCGCGGCACCCGTCGCACTACCTGCCTGCGATTCGGAATTTCCCTGCACGCGCCGTATTCGACCGCGGAGGAGGTCTACCGCGAAGCAATCGCCCTGGCGCGAAAACGTCGCATGATCGTCGCGACGCACCTTGCGGAAACCGAAGGCGAACGGCAGTTCCTGCTTCGCGGATCGGGAAAGTTCTTCGACTTCCTAGCCCAGATGGGAATGATCGATTCGTCCGTCCGCGTGCACGGCGTCAAGCCGATGGAGTTCGCCCGCCGGGTCGGCCTGCTGGACGGACCTGCCATTCTCGCGCACGTGAACTACATCGACAATGAGGAGATGCGCATCCTCGCCGACGGGAAGGCGTCCGTAGCCTACTGCCCGCGATGCTGCGATTACTTCGGGCATAGCGGGCATCGCTACGCCGAGATGATCCAGGCCGGGGTTAACGTGGCGCTGGGTACTGACAGCCTGGCGAGCAACGACTCTCTCAGCATGCTCGACGAGATGCGCCGCCTGCGGTCCGACGGAAAAGTGGACCGCGATACGATCCTCAGGATGGCTACGATCAACGGCGCCAAGGCGATGGGTTGGGACGAGACGATCGGAAGCCTCTCGCCGGGCAAGTCCGCCGACTGGATCGTCGTCGACCTGCCACGCGAAACGCATCATCCCCTGGAGGCGATCCTCACAAGCGACGGGCGGGTGACGGAAGTCGGCATAGCCGGGAAGGTCGTCCACGCCGTCGTCGGGAAATGATTCATATCTCACTGACAACCGTGCCGAGTCGCTCCCAACGGATGTCGTCTCTCACGGGAACGGTTCCGAACGTAACGACCATTCGAAACCTGCGTCCCAGGTGGCGAACGGTCAGCTGCGCCTCGACGTTTTCGCTGTCGGGCGGGGCGTGGAAACGCACCACCTGGTGGTATCCCCACCGGCTGCGTCCGCGCCGAATGTGGACGGCTGCGGGAACCTGCCCGGCGTCGCTGATAACGATGACATTTTCGATTTTCGGCTCGTGCCGCTTGCGACGGGCGAGCGTTTCGATGAGCACCTCCAGCTCGTCGCCGGCGAATGCCCATTTACCGCTGCACTCGGGGGCCTGGCGCGTCTGAGGCAGGCGAACCTTCTCGAAGCCGAGACAGCCCGACAACGCCGCAAGAAAAACGATGGAAAGAATCGACACTCGTCGCATGAATGAAAGATCGGACCGTTTCCGTCCGAGCTTTAAAAACCAATTCATCGGAACAATTCGCAAGCAACAGGCAAAAAAAACGAGGCACGACTCTTTTCTACGATGATTGGGGACGACTGCCTGTACGAGTGGACTCCAAAAAGAGGTAGAATGCCACAAGTTGGTTCGGGAATACCCATTCCCCGCGTACGTCTCCGGGACAAAGGGCATGAAGCTTCTTCATCCGCTGGAGGAAATTGTTCAGCTTTTTTTTCTCGCTATCAACGAGCCCCTTGGCAAGATCGGCCTTACGGAAACTGAGGGTGGAGCGAGCCAACCTGCCGAGCTTGCCCAGGATCGACCGATAGTCTCTGCTCCGCAGTGCTTGTCGCACTGGCTCGAAATACTTTTCGCCGACTATATCTGCGGCCGCCAAGACACCCGTATTGGTATCGTGCATATCAACAACGCCATCGTGGTCTTGCCAGTAAACAGCATCCCCAATTTCATGCATAAGCTTCGGAAGTCCGCCGGACCATTTGGCCATTTCCTTCTCCACCCCGTCTTTCAGGGTCATGTTCACGGAGTCGAAGGCCTGCGAAAAAAACTCCTCAGTCTCCGGATCGCTGAGGGGATTCAGCCTGACGATATCGAAGACGCGTTCCACTGGACGGTGGCATTCGATCATTTCCCTACGCCGCTCGGGCACACCGCCCAGCACCAACAGCAACGGCAGACCGTTCCCGGAGGAAACAGAGATCTCATCCACAAGGCTCTTGAGCATAGACGAGAACCGCGGCTCCCTGGCAATGCCGTTCAGATCGTCGAGGTACAAGGCTATCCCCTTGTACTCCTCCTGGAGGCTTGCCCAAACGCGCCGGAGAAACGGCAGAAAATCATGGCTAAGCTCGGCGGCATCATCCCGCAGCGCCCGAGTATCCAGGCGAACTCCAAAAAACTCCACGCCCTTTACGTACTTGCTCAGGAAGGACTTCACGCGGTCGTAAACCTTGCTGGCGTGGCTTTGCTGAATCACGCGGGAGACAACGTGTACCACCATCTCCTCGATCGTGTTCACGCCACCCAGGAAAACGTGAAATCCGGCTACATGAAGCTCCTCTTCCGACTTTGATCGGACATAGGAGATAAGGGAGCTTTTGCCGATTCCGTATTCTCCGGTTACGAAAATGTTCTGCTGCTTTCCCAGAGTAACCTGTTGGGCTGAGCGCAGCATTCGCTCGACTTGCTCGCGGCGTCCAATAAACATGTCCGGGGGTACGGGCTGTCCTGGGCTAAAAGGACTTCGGCCTTTTTCGAAGCTCGTAATCTCGCTCATTCTTGCTACCTCCATCGGCAAGCTTGCACACCCTATCCGTTTCCCACCAAAACTACAAGTCCTCAAGCATGTGCCCCATCTTGTCCTTCTTGGTCCTGAGGTACTCGCGATTACCGTCGTGGGCGGGGATCTCCAGCGGCACCCGCTCGATGATGCGAAGCCCGAAACCTTCCAGCCCGTAAATCTTCCGTGGATTGTTCGTCATGATCCGCAGCTGCCGCAGGCCGAGGTCGCGCAGAATCTGGTTGCCGATCCCGTAATCGCGTTTATCCGCCTCGAAACCAAGGTGCAGGTTCGCCTCGACGGTGTCCATCCCCTGCTCTATCTGGAGCTTGTATGCCCGCAGCTTGTTGATAAGTCCGATTCCGCGCCCCTCCTGGCGGACGTAGATCAGCGCGCCCTTGCCGACCTCGGCAATCCGCTTCAGGGCGGTCTGCAGCTGCTCGCCGCAATCGCACCGCAGCGAGCCGAACACGTCCCCGGTCAGACATTCGCTGTGCACGCGCACAAGGACCGGCTCCTCGTGCACGAGAGGCTTTCCGTCGGCGTCCGTATCGCCCACGCCGCCCAGACACAGCGCGATGTGCGGCTCGGGATCGACAATGGACGAGTACGCGATCAGGCGAAACGCGCCCATCTCCAGCGGCATGTCGATTTCGACTGCCCGTTCGATGAGGTTCTCCGAGCGCAGGCGGTAACGTATCAGCTCCGCCACCGAGCACATCTTAAGGTCGTGAATACGGCAGAATTCTTCGAGGTCGTCGCGACGGGCCATGGTCCCGTCGTCTTTCATGATCTCGCAGATGACGGCGATGGGTTTGAGCTTCGCCAGCCTCGCCAGGTCCACCGCGCCTTCGGTCTGCCCGGCGCGGATGAGCACCCCTCCCTCGCGTGCGCGCAGCGGGAAAACATGTCCGGGACGCACGAGGTCCGTGGGTTTCGCATCGTCGCGGCAGACGACCTCGATCGTCCTTGCCCGGTCCGCCGCCGAGATGCCCGTCGTCACGCCCGTCGCGGCGTCCACCGTAACGGTGAACGCGGTCCCGTGCAGCGCGGTGTTGTCCGTTACCTGCGGATGCAGGGCGAGCTTGTCCGCAAGGGCGCCCGTCATTGGCAGGCAGATCATTCCGCGCCCGAACCGGGCCATGAAGTTTATTATCTCCGGCGTGGCCATCTCGGCCGCACAGACCAGGTCGCCTTCGTTTTCGCGCGATTCGTCGTCGACCAGGACGATCATCCGCCCGTCGCGCAGGTCTTTCAGGATATCTTCGATGGAATTCATGTGTCGGTTCCGTCGCCGGGTCCGTTCATGGTCCGGCCGGTCGTTTTCGTCGCCGATTCGTCGAGCGGTTTCGCCTCCGAGAGGACGAACCGCAGGCCCAGCCTCGTATAACTGATCGTGGCGCAAATGGACAGCACGACCACGCCGACGCCGGCGCCGAAGGCGGCCCAACGCCCCAGCCCGTCGATCAGCAGATCGAGGTCCGGCGCCAGCAGGACGCTGGCAAGCATGATCAACTGCCCGAACGTGCTCGCCTTGCCCGCCAGTGTCGGCTGCACCCGCAGGCGGTCCGTAACCAGATATACTACCACGAATCCGACGATGACCCACAGGTCCTTTCCGACAATCGCGATGACGACCCAGTTTGGCACCTGTGCGCCGGGTATGCAGAATTCCGGTATCGAAAGCAGGATTACCGAGCTGATGATCAGCGCCTTATCGGCAAGGGGGTCCAATATCGCGCCGAGGCGCGTTTTTATGCCCAGCTTGCGCGCGAGCAGACCGTCGAGGTAATCGGACATCGCCATCAGGGCGAACGTGCCCATGGCTGCATACCTCGCCCACGAGAAACCAGGCTGGTGCTGATTCATCAACAGTAGAAGGAACGGCCAGATCAGCAGAAGGCGCAGCAGGGTGATGCGGTTAGGCCAGGATAACGCACGCCAGAGTTTATCGTGGTTGGATGGCACCTGACTGTTCCCGTATTCTGGCCCGATTCATGATTCCGGTTTCTGCACGTCCCGACGGAACAGCCAGGCCCCAAGAAGCAGAATCGCCGCCAGGGGGTAGGCTGCAAGAACCGCGTATAGCGCCCAGGGACGGTACAGCATGTTGCCTGTGTCCGGGTTCGTCGCCCTTTGCTCTGCCGTGGGAAGCTTCAGCAGCACCCACGTCCCAAGAATCAGCAACAGCGCAGCCGCCGCGATCAGAAGCGGAATCATCGTCTGCTTGAATTGTGCGGCGTGAGCGTGCTTGGCTTTCCTGGCTATGTTCGCAGCCCGTGCCTGACGCTGGGCCACTGTCTGCGGATCGACCTGCACCTCCGGAACCGCGACCTCGATCGCATCCGGAACGGGGAACTCCGCCAACGCCTCTGCGATCTCCTCGTCGTCCGGCGCGTCGAAAGGGGGCGGCGACTGATCATCGCTGCCGCTATCGTGAATTCCATTGGCCATCGCAGCCAGCGCGTCGACACTGGCGGCGTGGTGGTCCTCGCCCTGTTCGTCGATATCTTGCTTATCCTGCTCTTCGGACATTATTGACCTTCTTTCAGCGGTCAGCATTCAGGCTTTTGTTTTTGCTGATAGCTTCTTGCACCGATGTCTGTCTTTTCAGACAAGGCCTACTACAATATAAAGATGATATAATACGGTCCGCCTTCTGGCTAGATGGTTTTTGGGGACAACCATGAACATACGACAACCTGCTTTCGCCGGACAATTCTACGACTCTTCGCCCAGTTCCTGCCGTCACCACGTGGAGAAGCTGCTGGAAAGCGTCACCCTTCCGGACGACCTGCCGAG
>JAJRYB010000065.1 GCA_024275995.1 Planctomycetota bacterium
GAGCCTCATGCTATTCGACAAAAGGCCCATTTTGCAGGTGTTTTCGGAGCAGGATTACAGAATCGAAAACATGCAATGTCATAACCAACTGGAACTATTCGACTTTTAACGGGACACTACTGTTCATCCATGATTAATCGCTCTTGGCATATCAAGGGCAACCTACGATGCCGGATCAGGACGCTTTTTCCAGTCCCGATTCGCCCGAGTCGGGTTGCACTGGCTTCACGAAGGCGAACAAGCCCAGGATTCTACCCTGCGAACCCGCGGGGTAAAGGTAATTTCGAGCCTTTCGCCACATTGTTAAATTCGGCATCCGATGCGGAATTCCTTTTGTCAGAATTATCGGAATTACGATCGGTGGACGCCTTGGCGCATGGGAAATTTCGGATAGAATGGATACAGGAGAAGTCTCACGGGTCCTCGAATGGCTGCGAAGGACCCGTCCAGAGCATTAATGACGCGCTCCGCAACACGGACGCTACCGGGGCCGGGGAGTAGCAGCATGATGGAACCCGCGATCGTTCGGTTCGCACGTGGATTCTGCATCGGAGCGCTGATCGCCGTTGTGTTCCTTGCCGTCAACGGAACCTTCACGCTGGCGTGGAGCATTATCTGGGGCACGGAACAGTAACAAGGCTCTAATCCGCACACAGCGCCGTGACGGCGGCAAGCATCGCCACCGCGGCGGTCTCCACCCGTAGCGTCGTGCAACCCAGGCGAACCGCGCGAAAATCCGCCCGTCTCAACGCATCCGTCTCCGTATCGGTAAGCCCGCCTTCCGGCCCGACGAGCAGACATATCTCGTCGACGTTTTTTTCATCCGGGATGGCCTCTCGAAGCGAACATACCTGCCGGTCCGCGAATCCGGCCAGTTTCACGCTTGGGGGCGCTTCGGAAAGAAAATCCGCCAGCGGTTGGAGTTCATACAGATTCGGAAGCCAGTCCAGCCCGCACTGCTGCGCTGCGGCGATGCAATGGGTCAGCCAGCGGTCCTGCCCCCTCTCGGAGGTCGCAGCTTTTCTGCCGGCTACGGATCGCTCGAAGAGGACAGGCCTCAACGACGCCGCACCCAACTCGGTGACCTTCTCGATAAGCCAGTCCAGACGCTTTCCCTTCGGAACGGCGAAGGCAAGGTGGACCAGGGGGCGCGCCCTGTCGCCGACGGACTCGACGCGATCGATCAGAATGGCGATCTGGTCCCGCCCGACAGTCTCGATTACACCGGAGGCGCGCCCGCCGCGACCATCGAATAATTCAACGCCGGCGCCCGCTTCCATTCGCAGCACGTGTGCGGCGTGGTGTACCTGACCGCCGGAAAGAACCACGCGCCGAGGCGCAAGGTTCTCAACGTAAAACCGTCGTATCCGCCGATTCCTGTTCGACATGCATATATTCTCGCGGCGGCGCGATCAGAGCGTTTTCTTCGTGGAAGGAATCTCTCCGTTTCGCGCCGGGTCTATCGCCTTTGCCTTCCGAAGCGCCTGGGCGAACGCCTTGAAGATTGCCTCGGCGATGTGGTGATCGTTGCTGCCGTACGGAACCTTCACGTGCAGGTTCATCCTGCCTTCGCGCGCGATCGCCCGCAGCAGTTCCTCGACGAGCTGCGTATCGAACGTGCCGATCTTGCCGGAAGGAAACGTTACGTCGAACACCACCGCGACGCGACCTGACAGGTCGATCACCACCTCGGCGAGCGATTCTTCCATCGGAACAGACGCCGAACCGTAGCGGCGGATCCCCGCCTTGTCGCCCAGCGCTTCGGACAGCGCCTGGCCGAAGCATATCCCAACGTCCTCGACGGTATGGTGGTCGTCCACCTCCACGTCGCCTCTCGCCCGGACCTTCAGATCGGAAAGGCTGTGCACGCCGAGGTGGTCCAGCAGGTGATCGAGAAAGCCCACGCCCGTCCGCACGTCGGTTTTTCCGGTCCCGTCGATATCCAGCGTCAGCTCGATGACGGTTTCCTTCGTCTCCCGCTTGATTGTTGCGGTGCGGCTCATTGCGTCATCCTTGATAGCGTCTCGATGAGGGTTGAGTTCTGTTCATCCGTTCCTACGGTAATCCGCAGCATTCCGTCAAATCGCGGCTGATTGAAATATCGGACCAGAATCCCCGCCGCCTTGAGCGACAGATACACCGCCTCCCCGTCGCCTCCCGGCGGGCGGGCGCACAGGAAATTCGCCTCCGATGGAAGAACGTCAAAACCGAGCTTTTCCAGATCGGCCGTGAGCTTCGCTCGCGAAGCCTTGACCTTCTCGGCGTTGGCGTTCTTGTAATCCTGATCGTCCATCGCGACGGCTGCGATTTCCGCCGCCAGGGCGTCCACGTTGTATATCTGCTTTGCCTTGGACATGCCCTCCAGAAGCTCCGGATTCGCGACGGCGAAGCCCAGCCGCAGACCGGCGAGCGAGTAACCCTTCGAGAGTGTCCGCAGAATTACGACGTTCTCGTGCTTTCGCGCCAGTGGCAGGGCGCTGTCCGATGCGAAGTCCACGTACGCCTCGTCGATCGCCAGTACCCCGTCAAGCCCTTTGGCAAGGGCGTCCAGGCGATCTATCGGCGCCGCGGTTCCCGTCGGAGAGTTCGGGCTGGCGACGAACGTAAGGGCCGCACCGGCTGCGATGAGCGCATCGGTCGGAAGGTCCAGGCCGCCGCCTTCGTAGGGAACTTCGACGCCGACGGCATTCTCGACGCACGCCTGCGTTTGGTAATAGGTGAATGTCGGAACGGGATAAGCGATCTTTCGTCCGGTCCCGGCAATCGAGCGGGACAGCATCACGATAATGTCGTCGCTGCCGTTACCTGGAAGAATCCAGTCTTGAGGCACGTCGAGCACCGCGGCTGCGACTTCACAAAACCGCGACGGGACGGCCTCGGGATACGTTCGCAGAGACTCGAAGTCGAACGTGCGCCCCGCTGCAATCGCGCGCGGCGAGGGCGGATACGGATTCTCGTTCGTATTGAGCTTGATGACGTTGGCGTTTCCACCGGGCTGTTCGCCGGGAACGTAGGCAGCCATCGCATCGATATTGTCCCGAAAGTAACTCACGTTCATTGCGTTCCGCGGTCGCGACGGATATTCACCGCCGCGGCATGCGCAGAAAGTCCTTCCCGATCCGCGAACCCAGCCACGTCGTCCGCGTCGGCATTCAGGGCGTCGGCGTCGTAACGAATGACACTGGACGCCTTGCGGAAATCGTTGCAGCTCAACGGCCCGAAGAATTTCGCCGTTCCGCCCGTCGGTAGAACGTGCGAGGGACCGGCGCAGTAATCCCCAAGCGGGACGGGGGTATAGGCCCCGATGAAAATAGCGCCGGCGTTGCGGATTTTCGCCAGCACGTTTTCGTCGTCGGAGGTGACAATCTGAAGGTGCTCGGCGGCGAAGTCGTTTGCGAGTTCGCACGCGGCGTCCAGGTCTTTCGTAACGACGATAGCGCTGTAGCTTTCCAGCGACTTCCGCATCGCGTCAAGGCGATCCAGCGAGACGATCTGGAGTTCGATTTCCTTCGCCACGCGCTCGGCGAGCGATTCCGAAGGCGTAACAAGCACCGCCGATCCGGGATCGTGCTCCGCCTGGGCGAGCATGTCCGCAGCCAGCCACTTCGGATTAGCCGAAGCATCCGCGATGATCAACACTTCGGAAGGCCCGGCGATACTGTCGATTCCCACTCGCCCCATAACCTGCCTCTTCGCCTCGGCGATGAAGGCGTTTCCCGGCCCGACTATTTTCTGCACCGGTGGTATCGCAGGCGTTCCGATCGCCATCGCGGCGATTGCAGCCGTTCCGCTCACGCGGTAGACCTCGTCGATGCGCAACTCGCCCGCAATCGCCAGGACCATCGGATCAACCTCACCTCCGGTCGGTGGAGACGCCATCACAATTTCCCCGACGCCCGCAACCTGCGCCGGCACGGCCGTCATCAGGACGGTAGAGGGGTACATCGCCCGCCCGCCGGGGACGTAGATGCCGACACGTTCGATAGGCGTATATCGCACCGAAAGCCGCCTGCCCGATCGCTGCAACTGTGGCGGCGCTTCCACCAGGATGCCCTGCTGGTATGCCCGAATGTTCGCGATTACGCGTTGCACGAGCGAGAGGAATTCGCTGTCGGCATTGCGATGGGCGGCGGCTATCTCGTCCGCCGAAACGCGGAATTTGTCGGGTGTCAGATCGACGTTTTCAATCTCGGCTGTGAGTTGCGCGACGGCGGCGTCACCGCGCGCTTCGACGTCCGCGATAATGCGGGCAACGACGGCAGGCACGTCCGCCTCGCCCCCGCCGGCGCCGGTAAGACCGCCCGCGCGCAGACGGTCGCGAACGGCGGCGACTTGCGGATCGTTCAAGGGATCGTCAGCATGGAGAATCCGAATAGACATTGCCGCGCAAGTCTACGCAGACGGAGGTTATTTTGCAACGGTGTCTATTCGCCCGGCATTTTCGCCCGGATCACGTTCTGCGAAACGCCGACGACCTTCAGGCCCTTTATCTTCGCCTTGACGATCTTGATCGCCAGCGCCTTGGCGCTGAGCGTCGTCTGCACCGAGCAGGTCGCAATGTTGCTGTCGTACTCGACGTTGACGCTCTTGACGCCCTCGACCTTCTTGATCGCCTCTTCCAGGGCTATGTACTGCTCGAAGCTCACGCCGGAGACTTCCAGTTTCACCTCGCCCCCGCCGGACAGTGCGTCCATCCAGAACCGCAGAATATCCCGGCGGACTTTCGGGGCGATTGTCTGTGCCTGGAGGTCCAGCGACTGCTTCGCCGCTGAGCGCCACACACGCTGCACGCCGCGGGTCGCCGCGCCCGGAATACTCGAAAGAAGCTGGGCCGTGTCGGACCGGAAGCATTTGACGTTCGCCTCCGCCTCGTAAGCGAAGGCGCGGATGTTGCCCAGCCGGGTCGGACCGCCGGTCGCATTGGCGGTCCCGGTGACAAATAACTGCGCCCCGAAACGCCGCGCTATCGCCTGGATCTTCGCCGGGTTGTCGTCGGCGATGGCGGCGGCGATGGCCTTGCGATCTATCGCCTTGATCTGCTCGCGGTTGACCAGCAGGAAGCCGTTCTTGAGAAGCAGGTTCTCAATCCGCGTTTGCACGGTCGAGTTCTCGATGAGGTCTTTTCCGATCATCTCCTTGATGAAGACCATGATCTTCGGATGGCCTTTCTCCTTCAGGAGATTCCGCACGACACCCCAGGTATCCTCGATGCCCTTGATCGAAACGGTAACGCGCGCCTTGACTTCCCACACGTCGTCGACGGTCTGACGGGCGTATATATCATCGAACGCCTGAACGAACCCTGCCGATCGAGTCAGCACCGTATCCTTCTCCAGGACGAAATCGCGCGTTTTGCTCTGCGAGTACACAGTGGTGCCCGCACCGTATTCGACGGCTTTGCGCTTGGCGTCGGAGATGGCCTCTTCTTTCGTTTCGCCCTGGCCTACTACTGTAACCTCGACGAGGTTCCCGCCCTTCTTGACGAGGGTCTGGGCATTGGCGACTGTCGCCGCCGAAATGATCAGCGCCGCGAGAACGGGCACACTCCACAGACGTGTTCGCATGATGCGGCTTCCTTAACAAGGCGCGACCACCGGCCCGATCAAGCGTAAAAGCCCCCGGCCGGGACGGTGAGTTCGCGCGACTTATCGAAATTCTTTTCGAAAAATCGAAAAATCGAAAAATTACTCGACTACCGTTTCCTGGTGGACCGGCTGATTGCGTACTTCCGTCTGTCGATGGGTCTCGATTTCGTCTTCGCAGCCTGAGACCCCAAGGAATAATCCGAGCACGGCTACCAGTATCACGGTCGAAAGAATGCGCTTCAGCATAGTCGGTTCTCCTGATTTGTCGAATCTAGCGAATCGTGATGGACAGTTTTCTCTGATAGAACAGGATCATGTTCCACAATGGTTTGAGGTCGGCTTCGACCGTCACCTGGGCCGTTCCGTCCGCCGCAAGCTTCTTTGACGAGTCGATAACGCGAACGCCCTGCTGGAAGCTTCCCATTGCGGTGTTGATCTGGTCGTTCTGCGCGACGAAGTTGCTCACCGATGTGTTGGATGTAATCATCAGCCCGCCCAACTGCTCGGAGAGTTTTCGCCTGGCGTCGAGTTCGGCGGCGCGGAACGCCATCAGCTTCGCCCTGGCCTTGTTGTCGTCGTCCGTGTCGAGGGCGCCCTGACCGGTCGCCCGCAGTGACTGGGTAATCCACGGAGGCGCCTGGGAGGCGGTCTGCATCACCGCAACGACGGCCGGTGGAACGTCCTTGAGATACTTCCGCGGAGGAACGCCCATCCCGGTTTCCTTGATGATCGTGTCCTTCGACTTGAGGATCAATTCTTCCAGGCGCTTCATCTTGACGTTGTTGCCCTTGATCTTCGTGTGCACAATGCTCTTGACCGTAGCATAGACGGTGCGGAGCTTGACCTGCATCTCCACCTCGACGATCAGTTCGTCTGAGTGATACCGCACGCCAATCTCGCGGGCGCCCCGCAGCCACGTCCGCATCTCCACGTTCACCACGTCGGACTCGGTTACGAAATCCTGCACGGTGGTATCCGCGGTGATGCGCACGCCCTTGATGCGCTCGGCAAGACGCCGCTGGGCGTCCACGCGCGCGGCGCGTTCAGCCATCAGCCTGCCTCGACCGGTGCAATGCGCCATCCAGTACCTCCTGGCCGGCCCGTGAAGTTTCGAGAATACAGGGCCACCGCTCGATGGGATCAGCGGATCTTCGTCGAAGGGATCGTCTTCCTTTATCGCGCCCTGTCCGACCTCGCGTATCTCGGTGAACTTGTTGGTCACCGTGATTTCCTCGAAGTCCTGCGCCTTGAACTTGCTGCCCTTGTAGTAGCGGTTGCGAATCTGCTTGAGCGTCGCGACGACGGTGCGAAGTTTCACCACCATGACGACCTCGCACGTACCGTCTTCCGTGTACTTGGGCTTGCCTACTTCCTTGAACCCGTTCAACCACGCGTTGACGGCGGTTTCGACGGCATCGGACTCCGCCACGAAATCCTGCACCGTCGTCGAGGACGTTATCCGCAGACCCTTGATGCGCTCGGCGAGCTTGCGGATACCGTCCACCCTGGCTGCGCGATATGCCATCAGCTTTCGCCGGGCTTTCTTCTGCTCGTCGACGGCGCCGCCCAGCGCCGGGACCGTAAACACAACCACCAACGCCAGACATACCATACCCGCCAGCATTTTCGTTCGTCTGCTCATTCCTGATTCTCCTTTACCGTAAAATTCGGGGGGCCTTATGCCCTGTGTGAACTGTCGTTACGAGCCGGTTACACCCGCTTCGCCATTTTTTTTTGCAGGTCGCGCACGCGCTTCCTCGCCCGGATGTATTCTTCTTTCGGCTCGAGCCTGTAAGCGCGATTGTAGTATTCCAGCGCCTTGGCATACTTCCTGAGCGCCTCGCACATGACTCCTGCGTTGAAGATCGCCCCGTGATCGTCGCCCTTCTTATCGATGGCGCGCTCGTAAAGCTCCAGCGCGTCGGCGTATTCGCCGCTGGCGGCGAGCTTGTTTCCGGTCCTGGCGTACTTGCTCCTGCCGCCCTGCAACTTGACCGAAATCATCCGGGTGTGCGGACTGATCTTCCTCAGAATTTCCTCGATGCATTCCTGGATCAGTCCGTTTATCACGTGGTCCGTCGG
This sequence comes from Planctomycetota bacterium, assembly GCA_024275995.1. Lineage (GTDB taxonomy): Bacteria > Planctomycetota > Phycisphaerae > SM23-33 > SM23-33 > JAJRYB01. The sequence continues at coordinate 7,668 of JAJRYB010000065.1, forward strand.
GGGGAGTCTGTCGCCGCCGAAACCAAGCTTGGAGGCGAAGCTTCCGCCCGCCTTCTTGTCCTTCTCCGAGTCGTACTCGCGGGTGACGGTAACGGTAGCGATGGTTTTTGACGTGTGGATGTCGGCCATGGTGAAGTTGACCGCCACCAGGCAGTATCGCTTCTTGTACGAGACTCTTTTCATCCTCCGCCTGAGCGGGTCGAACGTGCTGCGCGTTGCGGATTCGTCCTTGGCGATAACGTTGACGTTCCCGTAGATCATCGCGTCGACCTTGGCGATTTTTCCGAACTTCACGGCAGTGCTCGTATCGGAAACCATCAACTGCGTGTCGCGTTCGGCGAGCACCGCGCTGAGACGCTTGCGATCCACAAGCACGTACCGCTTGAATCGTTTGTTGTACTCGTCCAGCGCGGAGGCGAGCTTATCGGCGGCGACCTCTCCCCAGCGTTTATCCGTCCTGGACATGGCCCCGAACTCGGTTATCGCCAATCGATGCACCTTCCGGGGGATGGAATACTCGGCCGGGTAATCGTACGGAATGTCGATCGTGATTTTCTTATCGCATCCCGCTGCTACAAGAAGAGTTGGTATGATCAGCGCCGCAAGCGACCGGATTCCGTTCACTGTGTGATCTCCTCTTTCTCATCGGCCTTCGCGCAAGGCGCACAACCCAAAGGCCTTCGTGGCGGACGTGTTCAGGTACTCTCGAAATTAAACCTAGAGGCGGCACGAACCAAAGTCAAGCTTGCAGCGGGAAAAACATCTCCCACCCCCCGGCGTTAATTCTCGGAAAATGCGGTTGACATACCCGCCAATTCCGCCATAATGCGAGGCTCTTTGCACGAACTGTCTCTATTTCAGTGAGCTGTCAGGTGAGCGGATAATGAAAACGTACATGGCCAAGAAGGGCGAAATCGTCGCCAAGTGGCATCTGGTCGATGTCACGGACAAAGTGCTCGGACGGGTTTCGACCCGGATCGCGCAAATCCTTATGGGCAAGCACCGTCCGGAGTACACCCCCCACGTGGACACCGGCGATTTCGTGATTGTCGTCAACGCCGGGAAAGTCAAAGTCACCGGCGCGAAGCTTTCGCAGCGGACCTACGAGCGGTTTTCCGGATACCCCAGCGGGCGAAAGGAAACCTCCATGGAGGACATGCTCGCCAAGCACCCCGACAGGGTGATCAGCGAGTCCGTCCGTCGGATGCTTCCCAAGAACAAGCTCGGGCGCGCCATGCTCAAGAAACTGAAGGTCTACGCCGGAAACGACCATCCACACCAGGCACAGATGCCGGAAATACTCGATATCTAGTTTGACAGGAATCAGAATCGTCATGAGCGAGCAGCAAGAGAATACCCAGGATACCGCAGTCGAGCAGGCCGTTGCCCAGGTAGAGGCGCCGGAGGATACGCCGGACATTCAGGAAGATCTCGCCCCTCCGGTTCCCGAGCAAGCCGAACCGCAAACCCAGACCGCCACGCCCCCTGCCGCACAGGCCAAGGGCGGCGGTTTCATCTGGGGTACGGGACGCAGAAAAAAGGCCGTCGCACGCGTTCGGATTCGACCCGGCGACGGGAAGTTCCTCATCAACAAGCGCGAGATCGATAACTTCTTCAGCAGTGAACGAGATCGCAACACGATCATCACACCGCTCGCAGCCATCGAGGCAACCGGTGCATGGGACGTCTGGGTGAACGTCGTCGGTGGAGGGTCCACCGGACAGGCCGGCGCTATCTCCCTGGGCCTGGCAAGGGCGCTTGTCAAGGCGCTTCCGGATCGCGAGTCCATCCTTCGCGACAAGAGCCTCCTGACGCGCGACGCCAGAATGCCCGAACGCAAGAAACCAGGCCAGCCCGGTGCACGCAAGAGGTTCCAGTTCTCCAAACGTTAATAAAGTCGGGAAACAGGAATTACCCAAAACCCCGGTGCTTGCCCAGTACCGGGGTTTTTCTTTATGATGCCGGAGATCTCAAATGCAGGAGTAAGGAACTGATGACTGTCAGTAACACGAAAATCCGAGTCATTCTCATCGGCGGAAGTGGATACGCGGGCTTCGAGGCATTGCGATGGCTGCTGCGGCATCCGAACGCCGAGGTGGTCGGTGTATTCGGGCCGCAAAGTGAGCTTGGGCCTATGGAGGAGTTCTATCCCCTGCTCACCAGGACAACCGCCCTGTCGCAGGAATTGTTCGAGACGGAAAAGCTCGCCGGTATCGAGGCGGACCTCGCCATGCTCTGTGTTCCGCACAAGGTGGCGATGAGCTACGTGCCCGCCCTGCGCCGGGCGGGTCTGCGTGTGATCGATTTCTCCGCGGACTATCGGCTTTCCGACGTGGACGTATATGAAAAGTGGTACGTCCCGCATACCGACCCGAAGGGGCTTTCCGAAGCCGTTTACGGGCTGCCGGAATTCTACGCCGGGAAGATCGAGACAGCCGACCTTGTCGCCAACCCCGGCTGCTATCCGACGTGCACCGCGCTCGCCCTTGCGCCGATCATCAAGGCCGGGCTTGTCGAACCCGATGGAATCGTCGTCAACGCCATCAGCGGCGTAAGCGGCGCCGGAAGAACGCCCAGCCTGAAGAACCATTTCCCCGAGCGGAACGAAAATTTCGAACCCTACGCGGTTGGCGGGCATCGACACCAGCCGGAGATGGAGCAGGTGCTCTCGGAGATCACGGGCAAACCCGTCGAGTTGTACTTCCAGCCCCACCTTTGCCCGATGGACCGCGGAATGCTGTGCAGCATCTACGCCACGCCGATGGGTAACGTGACGACCGAGCAGCTTACCGAAGCGCTCGAAAAAACCTACGCCGACGCGCCGTTCGTACGCGTCCGCAAAGACGTGCTGCCCGCTACGAAATACGTAAGCACGACCAATTTCTGCGACGTCTCGGCGCGTCTCGCCAAGGGTCGCGCAGTGCTGTTCAGCGCGCTGGACAACGTGATCAAAGGCGCCGCCGGGCAAGCGATACAGAACATGAACCTGATGTTCGGCCTGGACGAAACGACAGGTCTGTACTGAGGTTGAACCATGATTGGAGCAAGACACATCACGGTCCCGAAGGGCTTCCGGGCTGCGGGCGTCAAGTGCGGTATCAAGCCGAGCGGGAAAGAGGACCTGGCGATATTCGCAGCCGACGACGACGCCAGTGCGGCGATCATGACGACGCAAAACCAGTTCGTCGGTGCGCCTGTCGTGTGGTGCCGCAAGATCCTCCCGGCTGGATACGGAAAGGCGCGGGCGATGGTCATCAATTCCGGCGTGGCGAACGTCGCCAACGGGAAACGTGGCCTGAAGGACGCCGAGACGATGGCGCGAGAAACGGCTGGATGCCTGGGCTGCGAACCCCAAAAGGTGCTCGTCGCCTCGACGGGCGTGATAGGCCATCACCTTCCGATGGCGAAAATCCGACGCGGTATCGCCGCGGCTGCAAAGCGGCTCGGTACGCGAAATGACGGCGAGGCGCTGCGGGCGATAATGACGACCGACACGCGCGAAAAGTCCGCCCTCGTGCAGGGGCGAATCGGCGGAAAGCTTGTGACGATATCCGGTATCGTCAAGGGCGCTGGCATGATCGCCCCGTCAATGGCGACGATGCTCTGCGTGATCACCACGGATGCCGCCGTCCGGCCCGCCGCACTGCACAAGGTTCTCAGAAGCGGCGTCGATCGCACGCTCAACGCCGTCACCGTCGATTCGGACACGTCCACCTCCGATACCGTGGCGATATTCGCTTCCGGAGCTGCCGGCAACGTGCCGCTGGCGACGCGGTCGAAGGAAATCGGCAAGTTCGCCTCCGCGCTGCACGAGGTACTCGCCCAACTCGCCCGCGCGATGGCTGCCGACGGCGAGGGCGCCACGAAACTGATCGAGGTCCACGTTCGCGGCGCTCGCAGCGACGCCGAGGCACGCACCGCGTCTATGTCCGTCGCCAACTCGCCGCTGCTGAAGTGCGCCGTTCACGGATGCGATCCCAACTGGGGACGCATCGTCATGGCGCTCGGAAAATCCGCCGCGAAAATCGACCCCGAAAAACTCAAAGTCAAGATCGGCGAGACAACCGTCTTTTCACTTGGCCGACCGCGCAGCTTCGACGCGAAAAAACTCTCGCGATACCTCGGACAAAAGGAAGTAAGCATCACCTGTAATCTCAACCTGGGCGAGGGCGAATACACCGCCCTTACCTGCGACCTGTCGCGCGAATACGTCGCCATAAACGCCGATTACCATACCTGATTGCGCGAGGCGGGGCGCCGAAGGCGAGACGCCGGCAAAATCGTCATATCTTGCGTCTTGGCCGCATGTTACCTATTTTACTTTTTGCGGAATTTCAGCTCGGACGGTCCTTTTATATCTTCGCGCCGACGTGCGATTCGGCTATAATGACGTAGTGGAACAACGGCTGCCTCAGGAGGTGTTACCGTGTTGAAAAAGGCGATACGCCACAAGTTGAAAGTCGTACTTTACATCGTGCTGAGTTTTGCCGCGATGTGCTGAGCCCCATCGTCATATTCAGAGCCTCCCCATCCCGCACCTTTGCGTGCGGGTTTTTTATGACAAGGTCTTAGCTACCCAACTCTCCTGGAGCCCATCCGAGTTGACTAAGACATGAATACATGCGATGCAATATTTTGCATTCCTTGTCATCCAACCACTTATCCCCAATGAACTGAGATATTACACCTGAGAACAGACGAGCATGAAGCATCCTCACCTGTTCATCTGGAAGCCCAAGATCTATTTTTCTGCGATGCAGTTCTTCGATTTCCTCATCTGTAATCGTCAGGTCAGCTACTGCAACTTTCAGTGCTTCCCAATAGTCTACTAATCCGCGGCGTGACGACTCTTCGGGGGGCACCTCCAACTCGGTCGTAATGTGTTTCTTTTCCATTGTCGGCGTCATGACACGACGAGATTTCAAATTTGTACATGTGGGACGCCCTTCAACGAGGGATGATGTAAGGAAGTTATTCTCGAAACTTTGCACAAATTTGTATTTCTTAAGCCGTGCCAAATCTCCAAAAGTCGTTATGCCCATCGATTTCATCTCACTCAAATACACCCTAAGAAGTTCTGCTGATGCCAAAGCATCCTCGGAAGCTATATGCGCCGCGTTATTCGTGACGTCGTGGAACTTACAGGCCTCGCCGAGAGGACATCGCTTCCCGAGCCCCAACATTGGGCGCATATACATAAGGCAGAAATGGGGGGGAAGGATTTTAATACCTGCCGAGAGCAATTCATGCTCTAAGAACTTGATATCAAAATAGATATTGTAAGCTGCGAGAGTACACCCAGAAAGAGCTCTCACAAGATCCCCCACCAAATCGTTGAACATCGGTGCATCTTTGACATCTTCGTCGGTTATACCGTGGATAAATGTCGCTGCTACGGCACGGCCTGGATTCACCATGGTATCCAAGACCAGTTCAGGATTAGACCCGGGATCGACACGTACCACAGAGAGTTCAACAATCCCGTCAAACCCTGGGCTCAGACCGGTGGTTTCGAAGTCAATGACAGCAACGGGGGCATCGTAAACGATACTATCTCTTATTCCATGTGAGTTACTCATTGTTAACCCTTTGCGTTATTCTGATCTCATGACCGTCCAATCCGCTTCAAGAACTCCTGACAATCTATCGTCTCAACACCAAGTTCACGAGCCGTTTTAGCCTTGCTCCCAGGGTTGTCTCCCGCCACAACGAAGTCCGTCTTCTTCGACACGCTGGACGCCACCTTTCCTCCTGCCATCTTGATGGCGTCCTGGGCTTCCCTGCGAGAAAAACCTTCCAACGTGCCGGTCACGACAACCGTTTTACCCACCAGCGGCAGGTTGGCTTCGTCGGCCTGCCTTCGCTTTTCCACCGACATCTTCACGCCGGCGTTCTTCAGGCGTGCGATCGTCTCCCGCCCGGCGTCGCTCGCGAAAAACTCACACACTGTCGCAGCTATCACCGGCCCGACCTCGTCAATCTCCGTAAGTTCCTCCTGCGAAGCAGCAGCCAGCGCGTCGATGCCTTCGTAATGCCCGATCAGCACTTCCGCCACGCGCCCGCCCACGTGACGAATGCCCATCGCGGCCAGCAGTCTCGCGGGTCCACGAGATTTCGATTCCTCGATCGCCGCCAGCAGATTCTCCGCGGACTTTTCGCCCATGCGTTCCAGGCCGGCGATTTCCTCTTTCCGCAAGGCGTAAATGTCCGCGAAGTGTTTCACAAGCCCGCGCGTCACTAGCTGGTCGATCACTGCCGGGCCTAACGTGTCAATATCCATCTGGTCTCGCCCGGCGAAGAACCTCAGACGCTCGCGGATCTGCGCGGAGCACTCCGGATTCACACAGCGCAGATACACTCCCCCAGCGTCGCGGCTGGTCTTCGCCCCGCACGCAGGACACGTCTGCGGCGGCGCGATCGGCTGGGCGTCGCCGGGCCTGCTCTCACGAAGCACCTCCACCACCTGCGGGATGATCTCGCCGGCCTTTTCGACCATGACCGTATCACCCACGCGAAGGTCCAGACGTTCGACCTGGTCGAAATTGTGCAGCGACGCGCTCGATACCGTCGTGCCGCCAAGGGCGACCGGGTCGAAATGGGCGACCGGCGTTATCGTCCCCAGTCGGCCCACCTGGAAATCCACGCTCCGCAAAACGGTTTCCGCACGCTCGGTCTCGTACTTGTAGGCAATACACCAGCGCGGGTACCTGCTGGTCCGGCCCAGAGCTTCCCTGATCGCTATTTCGTCGACCTTGATAACCACACCGTCAATCTCGTAGTCCAGTTCCGCCCGGCGCCTCGACCAGCGGTCTATCTCTGCATTGACCTCATCCAGCCCGCCACACGGGGTCATTTCATTGACGGGAATACCAAAGCCCTTCACCTTGTTGACGACCTGCGTAACTCGCTCGACTTGCCACTCCGGTTCCGCTCGAAACCCATACGCCCTGAAGTCGAGTCTCCTTTCCGCAACGACCTTCGGATCGAGCTGCTTTAGCGTGCCGGCCGTGCCGTTCCGTGGATTCTTGAACATCTCCAGACCCTCGGCGGCGCGACGTTCGTTGCATGCATCGAATTCTTTACGCGGCCAGTATATCTCGCCCGTAACGAACAGCCTGGCCGGGAATCCGCCGCCGTGCAAACACAACGGAATCGCACGAATCGCTTTGGTATTGGCGGTGATATTGTCCCCCCGCCGCCCGTCGCCACGCGTAGCCGCAAGTGTGAGCGTCCCGTCTTCGTAAAGCAGTGATACCGCGACCCCGTCTATCTTGGGCTCGACGACGTAATGAAAGGCGACGCCTTGACCGAGCACTTTTCGGATTCGAGCGTCGAACGCGCGGAGTTCGTCGGCGTTATAGGTATTGTCGATGCTCAGCATCGCCTCGGCATGTTCGACAGTCTCGAAGCCTCCGACAGGCTCGCCCCCGACGCGCTGGGTTGGCGAATCCGGCGTAATCAGCTCCGGATTCGCCGCCTCCAGCGCCTTCAACTCGTCCATCAGCTCGTCGTAACGGCGGTCCGATATCTCCGGAGACGCCTGGACGTAGTACAGCCAGTCGTGCCGGCGAATCTCCTCGCGAAGTTGTTGGATACGTTTCTTTTCAGCGTCGCTCATGCGGCTTCCCTTATAGCATTTTACGATGGAGATGACGTATTGACGGGACACTCCGGCCCCTGCAAACAGGGGCTGAGAACTCCGCGGATACGCCATGTCTTTCTTAAATTGCCATAGGCATCTATACAGCGCACCGTACGGAATTGTCCAGATCGAACCGCCCCTGCTTCGCCAAGGCTACGCAGGGCTGCGCCGCAGGGGGGCGCCGGACAAGACGCCGCCGACCACAGATGCGGGCAGCAGGGATGTTGCAGATCAAGCGTGAATCGCTCTGGAGCACAATTTTCGGGGGGGCATCAAGAAACAGCTTGCAAAACAGCAAAGCCATTAGATATACAGAACCTAACGAGGGTGACTTGGTTTGAAGCGCCCCGTGACGTCCGGCGTACGGACCTTTCGGACACAGCAGCGATTCCGACTTGTCCGGACTCGGCGCTTTGGTGTAATCACGGCTGATCCTGCCGGTGATCGCGGAATATGTCGGAATGGAAGGCCTCTATTGAGTTCGTCCGGCCGCTTCAAGATACGCCGCATCGTCGTATCGGCCATCGCTGCGATGGTGCTGGCATGGATACTCCATGACGTCGTGGTCGGGCGCGGTTTCTGGTCAGGCGTCGGCGGGTATCTCAACAAGCTTACCAGCCGTGCGGGTCCGACGCGCGATCTCCGGCAGAAACTGGGTCTCGCCTCCGGTCCGGGGGCGGATCGCCCCGTCAAGCTGCGCGTGTGGGACTGGTGGTCACCCTCGGCCAACGAGGCATATGGGGAGTACTTTAGCGAACTGGAGCGCATCTTCGAGGAGGAGAACCCCGAAGTAGATGTAATCTTCCAGCCCGTCCCTTTCTCCGGTTATGAGCAAAAACTCGCAACCGCGATGCTGGGGGACAGGCCGCCGGACGTCTTCCAATGCAGCGCAATCTGGGCCCAGGGATTCTACAAGCGAGGCATGCTGCTGAAACTTAACGACTTCCTCGCCGGGAGCGAAGCCGAGGGAATCCAGGCAAAAGAGTTCATTGCCTCCACGCTCCGTCACAGTCGCACGGGCAATGACATATACGGCGTACCACACATAGCGGACGCGTTCTGCCTGATGTGGAATCTGGACATCCTCGAGGCCGAGGCCCGGGCCAATCCGGAACTGCTGAAGATGTTCGAGCGCAACCCCGACGGTAAGGTGGACTTCAGCCGCCTGCGCTACGACGCAGTGAAGAGTTGGGACGAATTCCGTCGCATCACCAAGATGCTCACGAAAGACGTTCAGAAGAACGGGCAGACTATCCGACAGTACGGATTCGAGATCGCCGGTTATGGCGAGTCGCTCGGCTTCGTGCCGTGGGCCGTCAGCAATGGTGCGCAGTTTCAAGACGAAGCCGGCACGAGGGCTTTGTTCGACTCTCCGGAATCGGTCGAGGCCCTGAACTTCATCCTTACCCTGTACCACATAGACAAGGTCAGCCCCCCCTTCCGCCTGGCCATGGCGCCTTTCGAACGATTCCAGCGAGGCAACATCGCCTGCTCCAGAGCGGGCACATGGTCGGGCAAATCCATTATCAGAAACACCGGCGGTTGGAAGCATTTCGCCATGACCGCCTTCCCGCCCGGCCCCCGGGGCAAGGGTCCCAAGACCCTGGTCTGGGGCAACATGATGGTCATCGGCTCACGCAGCAAGCACCCGAAGATCGCCTTCAAATACCTGAAGCTCGTGTGCAGTCGGAGAGGAGCGCTGCTGCGATTGAAGCTGCTGGAAATGAGTTCGCCCCGGAAGGACCTTTACACGCACCCGGATTGGAAAGCCACGGTCGCCAAGTACCCGGACCTGTCCAACATTCCAAGTATCTGCAACGTGGGCGAGCCTTTGTACCACACCCAGGTCGCCGCCGTCACAGACGAGGTAAAACCGATCATCGAGTACCTGATGCTCAACTGGCCGGAGGTCCGAGCGGGCAAAGGCATCTATCGTGACTCCGCCCATGCGCTGGCCGACGCGGCGGCGCGCGTGAACGAAGTCTACCGCCGGTATGGCAAGATTGTCCGTGACTGGGACGCCGCTCGCGCACGACGGGAGGGTCGCTGAAATGGCCCGAAACATCGTTGACCGCGAGCCCAACGACAACGTGGCGTACCTGTATATCCTTCCAGCCTTTACCATCATCGTCGTATTCAGCTTGTTGAGCATGGGCATCAGCTTGTATGTCAGCGTTCACGGCTGGGACACGTTCCAGGGTGGCGGGCGGTACGTCGGCGCAGAGAACTACACCCGCGCCCTGACCGACGAGACCAGCATGTTCTGGCCGGCACTCAAGAACACACTCCTGTACGTCGTCATGGCCGTGATCGGCGTAATAAGTACGTCGCTGGTGCTGGCCCTGCTCTGTCGCAAGGCGCGTATCGGTCAGAGCTTGTTCCGCACGCTCTACTTCCTGCCGTCGATCACACCGATGGTTATAATTTCGCTGGTGTGGTACTGGCTATTGCAGGAATGGGGGAATCTGACGGGCAGCCCCAATACGGCCTTGGCGGCAATCGCCATCGTCGGCGTCTGGCAGGCAAGTGGGTATAACATGCTGCTGTTCCTGGCAGGACTGAATGAAATACCGCGGGAATTCTATGATGCCGCCCGGGTGGATGGAGCCGGACGATGGGGGGAATTCCGTCACATCACGCTCCCGCTGCTGCGGAACACGCTTATTTTCGTGACTGTGATGGTCATCCTCGGGGCGTCCCAGGTCTTCACGCAGGCCTACATCATCACGAGGGGCGGACCCATGCGCAGCACCGAGGTGATGGGGCTGCAGATATACCGCAATGCTTTCAGCTATGCGGGGCAGATGGGATATGCCTCGGCCATGGCGTGGCTGCTTTTCGTCGTGATGTTTGTCTTCATCGTGATCCAGATGCGCGTGTTCCGCTCGCGGAAGGTGTACGACGAATGAGCCATTCACCCCTGACAGGACGTTTGCGCCGCCAATGGTCGACTCTGGCAGCGCTGATTATCATGACGGCCGGCGCCGTGATCATGGTCTATCCGTATGCCTTCATGCTCGGGTCCAGCTTCAAGACGCGAAAAGAGTTTGCGGAGGACAAGAAGTCTATCATCCCACCACGGTTCCAGATCGAGCAGCGCCTCAAGCACGCCCGAGGCGAACCAAGCGCGCTCGACTGGTCCGGCGCCAAGGACTGGCCGCTGATGAAGAATTACGCCGACGCTCTGACCTTTGGGCGCGTGGACGTGTTCCTGTTCAACAGCCTCATTTACGCGGTTGCCATTACATTGGTCCAACTCACGGTCAACATGCTGGCTGCGTATGCGTTTGCGCGCATGAACTTTCGTGGGAGAGGCTTCCTGTTCGCCGTGGTGTTGACGACTATGATGCTCCCGTCTGCTGTGCTGCTGGTGCCGCAATTTCTCGTTATCCGCCAGCTCGGGCTGGTCGACTCATTTGCGGGCGTGGTGCTGCCGGGCTTCGCCGGCGCATTTGGGATATTCCTGCTACGGCAGTTCTTCATGAACATCCCGCGATCGCTGGAAGACGCCGCTCGTCTCGACGGATGCGGCCGGCTCGGCGTCCTGTGGCATGTAATCCTTCCACTGAGCAAGCCCGTGCTTATCACGCTGGGACTGTTCACGTTCATGGGGGCATGGAACTCGTTCATCTGGCCGCTGGTCGTGCTGTCGGACCAGTCGTACTACCCGCTGACAGTTGGCCTGAGTCTCTTCCAGACAGAGAGCAGCGCCGATTGGCCGCGGATCTTTGCAGCCAGCGTCATGGGCTCACTACCGTTGATCATGCTGTTCCTGCTGGCCCAGCGATACCTGGTCAGGGGTATCAGCCTCAGTGGTCTGAAAGGCGCGTAGCGAGCTTCCACAGCAGCAACGTAATCAAATATTGTGCAATATCCCCGGTCGATACCCAAAATGCCGCTTTCCGTGGGCGTTCCACCCACGGCTAAACGGGAGCTGATCGCTGATAACTGAAAGCTGATTGCTTTCTAGAACTCATCCTCGTCGGACTCCATCGTATCTTTCCAGTCCTTGAGGTTTTCGAGATAAACCGCAGTTCCCCGCGCCACGCAGGTCAGCGGATCGTCGGCGATACGAACATCCAGGCCGGTGGCGTTCGAGAGGACGGTGTCGATCCCTCGCAGCAGCGCCCCTCCACCGGCAAGGGTTATGCCGTTGTCCACGAGGTCCGCGGCGAGTTCCGGTTCAGCCTTTTCGAGCGTCCTGGTAACGCAGTCGATGATCTGCCCGATAGGCTCCTTGAGCGACTCGCGGACTTCTTCCGACGAGATGATCGTTTTCCGCGGCAGGCCCGATATCATGTCGCGCCCGCGGACATCCATCGTCAGCTCCTGCTCCATCGGCGCCGCTGAACCTATCTCGATCTTGATCCGCTCGGAAGTCTGCGTGCCGATCATCAGGTTATACGTGCGCTTCATGTGCGCGGCGATGGCTTCGTCCATGTCGTCCCCGGCGACGCGAATGGACTCGCACACGGAAATATCCGCAAGCGACATGATGGCAACTTCCGTCGTGCCCCCGCCGACGTCCACGACCATCGACGCGGTCGGCTCGGTGATGGGCAGTTCCGCCCCGATACCGCAGGCCATGGGCTCTTCCACGAGGTACACGCGACGGGCGCCGGCGCGCTCGGCACTGTTCAGGACAGCGCGTTTCTCGACCGCGGTGATACCGGATGGAATCGCGATAACGACTCGCGGCTTGATGAGCGATCGGCGGTTGTGAACCTTGCGGATGAAATAGCCAAGCATCGCCTCGGTAATATCGAAATCGGCGATGACGCCGTCTTTCATCGGCCTGATCGCACTGATCGAACCGGGCGTTTTTCCGAGCATTTCCTTTGCGACAAGCCCGACGGCGTTACCGTTCTGGAGCACACGGTTCGTTCCGCGTTTGACGGCGACGACGGACGGCTCGTTCAGCACGATCCCCTGCCCGCGGACACAGACCAGCGTATTGCACGTGCCCAGATCAATACCCATGTCCATCGAAAAGAGGCCCAGGATGGGTTCAAGAATCATGAGAGTCCCTTTATGGGCGTCCGGTTTCCAGGGCGCAACGATTCACGTCCTTTTATTGATCTTCTCGTTATCAATGCAACCCGCCTCCGGCGGGTTGTGCCCGTCAAACCAGGCCCAAACGAAAATCAAAGATTACATTCACGATCCGAATATCAACAAAATATCGGCGGCGCGGTTTTCGCATGCAATCACCGCAACCAATGCGCGACAGGCGCACCTTCCACCGGCGCACCCCGGTTAGACAGGTCGCAAACGGGCGCTGCGGACAAACGGGCCCGGCAGGGCTTTCCGTTCACTTCGATACCGGCGCCGATTTCGGAACAGGATTGAAAACGTCCGAGAACCCTATTCCGTATCCGTTCTTCTCGACGGGCGACATCAGGTTATTCAGAACGATGCCGATAGTAATCGCCAGCGCAATGATCGCCACGATGATCAGAACCGTATATACCGTGGGATGCGCCTTTGCCTGGATCGCCGATCTCTGTGTTGCCAATTGCGTCATGGTCGGACTCCCGCCTTACTTCATCAGGCTTGCCATCGATTCCACCCGGTCGCCCCGGGATGGATCCAACTGCTTGTCCACCACCACGCCGGCGGCTCTGTCAAGCTCAACGCTCTCGATGCGAAGGTAACCCACGAACTTCGGGCCACGGGAAATTACCAGACGCATCTTTTTCTCGACTCCCTTGGCGGAACCGATATTTATGCTCGCCAGTTCGTTCTTGGCGTCCCAGACGATAATCTCGCCGACGAGAACCTTATCCCGACCCGGCTCGGCCTTGACCTTCGGACCGGTCGCCGTACCACGCGATTCGAGGTCCCGGACGATCTGCTTTTGGGCTTCCAGCTCCTCCTTGAGGAACTGGGCGAGCTTCTCGAGGCGCTCGAACTCGATTGTCTTCGACTTGAGCTGATTGTAAAGCTCGATGTTCTTCTGGGCTTCGGAGTCCGCTCGCTTGCGCGCTTCGGAAATCTGCGATTCCAGACGCTCCGTCCGCGCCAGGAACTCCTTCTGCCCGACGCTCAACTCGGTCATGCGAGAGGTAATCGCGTCGATCTTTCTGCCCAGATTGGCAACCTTCTGGCGTTCCTTTTCCAGGTCTCCCTGTGCCTTCAGCAGGCTCACCGATAAATCCCGGGCCTGCTTTTCGCGAAGGGTCTTCTCCACGCCAAGCTCATGCTGAAGGCGATTGGAAACCACACTCTGGTTGCGGTACGCCTGGTCGCTAAGCTGCCTGCGCTGCTCTTCCTGCCTGAACAGCTTCTTCCACGCCGGTGTCATCGTCGCCTGGGTGGTGAATACCGGAACCGCCACAATTACCAGCAGCACAAGGACCACCACACATATCTTCGTCAAAATGTCCAAGCTCGGTCTCCTTAGGAAACTTTTTCACATCGCCCTGCGGGCATCAGGCCAAGTCCGTTGAAGCCTTATGATGAATGAATAAATACCGTTACCACAACAGCACAGCAACGACCGGCACCGATGGCGCAGGGTTGCCATGCCTGTTCCCGAGGACGATTGTATTTTGCCGACAGGCCGCGTCAAGGAAAAACATTGTGTCCAGTTCAGTCCTTTCCACCGGCGGTGTGAAGTTTCGGCCGTTTTGGAGGCCTGCCCGAAGCTGACGCATCCTTTCGTTTCGGTTTCACCACCGCAGGAGTCACGGTTTTGTAACGTTCCAGGATTCGCAGAATGCTCATCGCCGCGGCGACCCTCACGCCACCGTCTTCGCTTTTCCGCAACGGGTGCAGCACGTTCACTGCTTCGGATCGCTTCATCCAGCCCAGGGAAATAGCGGCAAGCCTCTGAAGCGACCTGACATCCACATCGGCAATTTTGTGCGAAACGCCATACTTCTTTTCCATGACCTTGCGGGGCGAAACCGCCGCTTCCACGCAAAGGTTATACGCATCGTCACTTCCGCTGCCCAGGGCGGCGAGCACCCCCGCCGCCGCCACTCGCACCCGGGGCGGTTGGCGTTCATCGAGCATCGGCGACAGAACTGCCGCCGCGCCGCGAGAGCGTATCTGCCGCATTGCCTGGATCGCCACCAGGCGGTCTTCCAGGTAATGCCCCCTCGTGTACGCCTCCAGCAGGTTGGCGTATTTTTCCTCGCCCAGCCTGGCGAGAGATTCCACAGCCTGCAATTGCACAGCGGACTTATGCTCGTCCGACAGCAGCATCCGCAACGGACTCACCGCGGACGGTTCGCCGATAAGGCCCATCACAAGCGCCGCCGAGGCTCGCACTTCCGCCTCGCGATGGAACAGCAGCCTGCCCAGGTCGCCCGTGAAGCCGGTCTCGCCCAGTCGGTGAAGTGCGTAAATCACCGCGGCGTACACCCGCTTGTCGGGACCGGACGCCTTGGCCATACGAATCAGCACATCTCGCGCTGGAGCGTACTTCGATTCCCCCACCGCCATCGCAGCCGCGAACTGAACTATCGGATCGTCGTCGCTGAGGGCCTGTAAAAACACCCCTCCGTATCGCTGTGCCGTTGTTGCCGCCAGCGCCTCCATGGCATGAACCCGCGTGAAGGGGTCCTTATCGTCGGCCGCCTGAAGCAACGTCGATTGCGCGTCGATTACCGCATCGCGCAGCGAAACCTCCGGAAAGCGGGAACCTTCCTCACAACCGAACGCAACGATAGCGGTCGCTATCGCCAATACGATAAGACATCTGCATTGCGTCACTGCTGTTTTCCTTCCTTATTTCGCCGCAGCACCAGCCATCCCGCCAGCACCAGCCCCGCCAGGGACATCGCCATGGCGAACAAATCGCCGACGAGACTGTATACGCTTACGCGCCTGTCTACAAGGACTTTGCCTCCATGCCCGGTGGCGTATTCCTCGGCGTTGCGCTTCTTCCCGTCCAGCAGGAGGGTTCCGGAAACCATGGTCTTGCCGCCATAGGTGATAATCGACAGGATCCGTCCATTGGAATCGATGGAAGCGCTGATTCCCGTGTTGACGGATCGGACGACCGGGACGCGATTTTCGATCGCCCGGAAGACGTACTGCACAAGGTGCTGGGCGTGCTCGGTGGAGCTTCTGGTTTTTCCTCGCCACTTGTAGACAAACCAGCCGTCGTTGGAAATGTTCGCCAGGACGTCCACGACTTTCTTTCCATCGCGGACCACCATGTTCCGGCAGACGCGTGAGAAGGTTCCCTCGAAACAGATTGGCGTGGCGATACGCCATGGTTTTCCGGGCATTGAGGCACGGGGTATCCTGAAGATCCTGTTTTCCTTCCCTGGTTCAAGCTGCGCCATGGCCGCCGGAACGCAGGAACGCAGTATTTCGTGAAGCCACGGCCAGCTCTCCTTGAAGGGCACGTACTCGCTGAACGGAACAAGGTTCCTTTTCGAGTAGATCGCCGAGCTGCGGTTGGACTGATTGAACATCACGGTGCTGTTTCGCAGCAGCCATCCTCCCGTCGCCTCCTCGCCGCCTTCGTGCAGGCTGATACTCCCGGCGATTATCGGGCATCGCAGGCTTCTGGAAAGCGCCGCCATTTCGTCCGCCATCTTGTGCAGCTCGCGGAAGCGAGGCTGGTTTTCGCTGAGGTCCAGGAACTCGGCGTTCATGCCCATCGGGAGCATGGTTTCCGGCCAGAGCACCGCGGCAAGGGGCCCTGCGCCTGACTCGTCGGTCGCACGGATGAACCGTCGCGACATTTCCACGTGCGCGTCGAAGACCTTGCGCCTTCGCGTGGACAGTGCGCTGCCGCCGTTGTTCTCATCGTCGCCGTCGAGCGAAATGCGGAAGTCCCGCTGGACGATTCCCAGCACCGGACCATCTTGCGTCGTGTTGCGGGCCATCTGCCAGCCGCCATAAATGAGCATGCCCGCGGCGGCCAGTGCTGTCGCAACCGGAGCGAAAAGGATTTCCCATCGCAGGCGCCCGTTGCGTTTCCTGCGCACGAACAGCGGGGAGATCAGCAGGTCCACGATGGCGCCGTTGACCATGGCTACGAAAAACGTCACGACGTACGGACCGGCGAGGTCGGCTACCTGGATCAACTGCGTCTGGCGATACTGGCTGTGCGCCAGGAAGAACCATGTGAATCCTCCGATGACGTACGCCCGCGCAAATTCCAGCGCGACCCATACGACCGGCAGGAACAGGAACATGGGCCAGTTTCGCCTTACCGCCCCGCGCACGAGCAGCGCCGCAACGAGCCAATAGGCGGAGAGGTACACGACCGCGGCTGCGTATCCTCCCAGCGTCACCCACCACAGCCAGTAAAGGTTCGCCGCCCAGAACAGCGCCCCGGCAAGCACGGAGCAGACGATTGGCCACTTTTTCCGCTCGCTCCCTGCCAGCGCCAGCGTCCACGGTACGAGCGCGAAGTACGCCAGGTACCAGCAGTCGAACGGGGCGAACGAGGCGGTCAGAAGAACGACGCTCAGCAGGCAAAGCAGCGCGACGATAAACCTTCGTCGAAGCTCCAGACGCCGCTGGAAAATCTCCGGAGGCGCCGAGGCGGCTGGATCACGCATCTGGGCCTTGATCTTCGCCGGGTTTTTCGCATGGCGCTGTTTCACCATGGGGCCGTTCTCCAACAAAAACAGACTTTAACCACAGAGTTCACGGAGGGCATAGAGGGGTAGATTTTCAAAAACTAAAATGTGTTCCTCTGTGTTCCTCTGTGACCTCTGTGGCAAAAAATCTTTTTGTTACTGGTTCTCTGATCTTCCTGAAACGCCTTTGCATCCCTCGGCGACGAAGCTTACCATGACGCCGATGGCAAGGGAATACTTTCCAACCTCGCAGCGTTCCAGGGAAACGGTCATCGCCGTCGTCATGATCGGCGTCCTTACGATGAGCGCTGCCGCAGCGTGGTGGCTGGGTTCCGTGCGCCGGGTAAAATCTCACGAGGCCGCCTCCATCCTCGCAGAAATCCGCGACAAGGGGCTTAGTGCTTTTTGGGGCGATCCCGACCCGCAATGGTTCCTCATTCGCGAAAACGGGAAAACGGTCGGCTGGTATGCGCGGATATCGGTCCGCCTGCCGGACGAAGGATACGCCGCGCTCGAAGCGCAGATCGTTCACGCCGGGCGGCGATGGAGCGGTTACTGGGAAAAGTGGAGCATCAACTCAAACGCGACCCGATGCCGCTACGCCAGCGGAAAAGCTTTTGCCGTAAGGGGGTCCGGAGCGGTTGTCGCACTCGACACGACCATCGATTATGGACGCGGCGCCGTGACGGTCGAGCAGTTCCTGGACAGGAACGACGTTGACCCGGACCATCGCGGCGGGAAAGACGACGTTCCGGGCAACTATCTTCCCGAGGGCGTGTTCGACCTGGCGGCGCTGCTGGTCGCACGCAGAAAGACCACCGCCCGGTTCGGCATGATTATTAATCAGCGCCCGTTTACCGACAGCCATGCACTGGTTCCTTTCGTCTTTTCTTATGACGGACCGGCCGATGAGAAAAAATTCGGTAAAGACACCTATCGCGTCAAGGTCTCGTACGCTGAAAACTCGGACGTTTACATTCTGGACAAATCGGGGAGGCGCCTGGCGAAGTTTTCCAGCGGGGGCGAGAGAGTGGAGATCGCCGCGACCGTCGAGAATGTGCTGGACAGCTACCCCGACGCGGTGAAGATTCTGGATTTCATCCGCCAGCAGACGCAACCGCTCGCCGTTTACGAAAGCGGCGAGAATGCCATCAGGAGATAGGGAACAACTCTGACACCGTTACGAAATAGTGCCGGGTGTGCGGGTTCATGCTAGCCACGGGCGCGAGCCCGTGGTATTGTGCCAAACGATCATGGGAGTCCCGTTAGGGACGAATCATTTTCCAGAGACATCGAGTGGGTCATACATTCGCCAACCAGTTGCTCCACGTCATTTTCAGCACCAAGGAACGCCGAGCGACGATTGAAAACGGATTCAGAGACAAACTCTATGCCTATATGGCCGGCGTGGCAAAGGGGGAGTTCGGATGGGCGCGGAAGATCGGCGGCACGGCCGATCACGTCCACGCGCTTGTGTAGATACGTCCGTCCATTTCAACCTCTCATGCCATGAACCGCCTGAAAAGCCTCTCTTCCAAATGGATTCACGATACATATCCAGGCTCATGGGGGTTCGCCTGGCAGGCGGGATATGCCGTTTTCAGTGTCAGCCCTTCGATGGCTGAACAGGTTATCCGATACATCGACTGCCAGGAAGCACACCACCGCCGGGTTACATTTGAGGAAGAGTTTGTCGCATTCCTGAAAAGGCATGGCGTCGAATACGATCCGAACCTTGTTTTCGATAAGTCTTCATCAACAAAATGAATCGCCCCTGAAGGGCTCTGCATGTTGAAGGTCGTCCGCTTTCCACGGGCTTGCGCCCGTGGCTAACATGGTCGTCCGCTTTCCACGGGCTTGCGCCCGTGGCTAACATGACTGTATCCACCCTTCCAAGGCTTGTTTATAATCGACGCTCGTCCCCGGGGCTTGCCTGATCTTGCCTGGCTCGTCCTCTCGCCCGCGTTCCCCGTTACTTTACCGGCTGGAACGTTCTCTTCTGAAGCTCGGCGGCGCGTTCGATCAGGTCTGCATCGGACGGTTCCACACGCTTGTCCAGCTTGAAGTGCAGGTAGCGATTGTCCCGATACGTCCAGGGCGCTATCTCGCTGAGCAGGTCCAGCGGCGGAACTTCGTACCACGGCATTATGATGTTGGCGTGGGTCTTTCGCGTCTCGAACCCGTCCTTGCGGAGGATGATATCGTAATCCCCGTACCACGTGAACGATATCGTCACCGGCGTCCTGCCCACTTCCACGTCCGATACCCACACAAGTGCGCCGGACGGCTCGGAGGTGATCGTCATTTTCCGCTCGACACATCCAGCCATCGTGAGAATGGCGGCCAACATGATTGGAGCGTATTTGCTCATGGCGGCAATTGTTATCGCCAATCGGCCCCGTGAGCAAGCTAAAAATCGGCATCGCTTGCCAAAGCCCCCGCCGTCCGCTACCGTGGTCCTTCATGTCACGCACGTACGATATCGCCGTACTGGGCGCTACGCCGGCGGGTTTCGCAGCCGCGTGCAAGCTCGCCGGGAAGGGGCTGGACGTCGTAGTTCTCGACGCGCCGCAGCAAAACGTCCGCAGTCCGCTGGCCGATTGGGTACCCAGGGATTTCTTCGCCATCGAGGGTCTTCCCAAGGGACTGATGAGGGCTTCGGGCGCCGCGGCGTTCAGGCATGTCTGCTATCACAACGTAGCCGTGGACAAACAGGCGGAGTACAAGTCCCGCTCCATAGCCGGATATTTCTTCCGGGCGGACGATCTGCTGAAGGCTTTCAAATCGGCCGCCGTAAAGGTCGGCGTCAAGGTGCGCACGACGAAAAACTCCCCGTCGATCCGCCTGGAGGAGGACCGCGCGCAACTGCTGGTATCATCGCAAGCCAAAATTACCTGCCGCATCCTTATCGTCGCGCAGAACCGTCCGGTGGACGTGATCAACGATCTATCGCTACCCGTGCGCGCCGTTCCGCAATCGTCGGTGACGGTCGCGGGCCTGGATATTCCCGCAGCCGGAAAATCCGCCCTCAGGTCGCTCGCCGGAACGCTGCATCTTGTGGGATTGAGCGATCGGACGGAAATGGGAATGTTCTTCGCGCTGGGGCCCGTCGTCCACCTGCGGGTAATCTCGACGTCAAACGCTTCGGCCAACCGCGTCGCGAAGCTGGCGGCGATGGTTTCCTCACTTCAGGAAGCCGGCGTGCTCCCCGAGCGCCTGCAGCTTAATCGCGCGCGCGGTGCGGCGTGGAAACCGCCCGCCGGAGTCGCGCTGGAGCTGGAAACCCACGTCGCCAAGCGTTGCCTGCTTGCGGGAACGGCCGGGGGATTCGCGGACAGCATTACCGCGCAGGTGCTCCCGCCTTCGGTAAAGTCCGCACTGCTCGCAGCCGGGATCGCCGCGAACGCCCTGGACGGCGACGACGTCCAGAATACGCTGATGAAGTACAAAAATACCTGGCGGAACGCCCTGGCGAAGGTGCTGCGACCCCCAAACACGTCGCTCCAGATGCTCCTTCCGCTCCTGTTCGTCAACAGGCGGATCGTCGGAAAGTTCACCCGCGCGCTTCTCTACGGCGAGGCAATCTGAGATCTGCCTGCCCTCCATAGCCCATAGGGCGACGGAGGGAGATTTGAGATTTGAGATTTGAGATCGCTTCTCTATACGCTTCCAGCGTCGTCGTAGCGGCGGCGGACCAGGTGTACTCGGTTAATATTCTCTCCGCGAGCGCCCCGGGGGCGGGTTTGTCCATGGCTGCGATCACGGCCGATTTCAGCGACGCCGCGTCTGCCGGAGTGAAGTAAGTCGCATCGGTCCCGAAGTACTCCCGCACCGGCGGACAGTCCGGAAGGACCAGTGCGCAGCCCATCGCCGCCGCTTCGAGATTCGCCAACCCGGGGGTTTCCAGCCTGCTGGGGCAGACGTGCAGACGCGCTGATCGCAGACGGCGAAGGACCTCCACGCCGTCGATCCGGCCGGCGAAATGGAAATCGTCGCCCGCCAGTTTTCGGCAGCGCCCGTAGTATCGCCTGTGCATCCGACGGGCTGCGCCGATGAACGTTACGGAAATCGCGGCCCCCTTCAACGCACGAATCAGGGCGAGCTGGTTCTTTCGCGGATCGAAGTGCCCCACGCACACGATTCCCTCGCGCCTGGAGGGGGTCTGCTCGCCAAGGACGCTCCGGCAGGCGTCGGTGTCGATGGCGTTCGGCACGGGTATGCAGCGAATCCCGGTGGAAGCTTCCCGCGAAAGGATTTCCGCCTCCGCGCGGGAGTTGGGCAGCAGGACGCCGGCCGATTCCAGCAATTCCCTGCGACAGGCAAGCCAGCCTTTGAGCAACGCCGAGCGGATCGCATCGCGCTCGCTTTCGCAGCGCGCTCTCCGCAGGCGGACGCGATTTTTCATATCCTCCTTCAATGAACGAAATGAAAACATCCGCCCCGCAACGAAGGGCTTGCCTTTTGGCGGATAGTATATCGTGGACAAAACCGTCGGCTTGCTGAACCGGCGGGCGTTCACCAGGTGGGCGTATGTTTCGTGCACGCGCTCGAGGTGCCAGAGGTGGACGCAATCGAAGGCGGACAGGTCGGCTGTGTGATCGGAAGATATCGTGACTCGCACGCCGATTTTTTCGAGCGCCGCGGCAGTCGCGAGCGTCTGGACCGCGTCGCCGCCGCCGCAGTTTGACAGGTCGCCCCGCACGGCGAAAAAGACGCTCAGGTCCCCTCCGACGGTTCCGGATGACGATGTCGCGCCGTCCATCGCAGCCACCTTACGCATTCTCCGTGACATCGAGGAACCGGCCCACCGCGCGTACGATTCTCCCCGCCGCCGCCCCGTCGCCGTACGGACAGCCGCCGCTGCTCATGGACGCGCAGGCGGCGGGATCGTCGAGCAAACGGATAATCCCGTCGACGATTCTCCGCGTCTCGGTGCCCACAAGTCGCGCTGCGCCGGAGCGAATCGCCTCGGGACGTTCGGAAATTTCCCGCATCACCAGCACCGGCGTGTGCAGGGCCGGGGCTTCTTCCTGAAGCCCGCCGGAATCCGTCAGTATTATCAAAGCGCGTTTCATTACGCTGACGAACCGGCCGTATTCCATCGGCTCGCACAGATGCACGCGCGGCCTGCCCGCGAGCATCTCCTGGACGACGGGCTTGACCGACGGGTTCGGATGCACCGGCCAGACGAATTCGACGTCGTCGCGCCGGCGTGCGATTTCGTCGACGGCCCGGCAGATGTTCCGCAGAGGCTCGCCGAAGTTTTCCCGCCGGTGCGCCGTCACCAGGATCATCCGGTTCCGATCGTCCAGGTCGATACCCGGTGGAACGTTCTTCGCCTCGGCGATTCGGAGCGCGTCGATCACGGGATTTCCCACGACGTGGATCGCATCGGCAGGAACGTTCTCGTTGAGCAGATTCTCTTTCGCCGTCGGCGTAGGGGCGAAATGCAGCGACGCAAGGTGCGTCGCGACCAGGCGGTTGGCTTCTTCCGGGAACGGTTCGGACAGGTTGTGCGTCCTCAGGCCCGCCTCGACGTGTGCGAATGGAACGCGGCGGTAGAAGCACGCCAGCGCAACGGCAAGGACCGTCGTCGTATCGCCCTCGGCGATGACCAGGTCGGGGCGCAGACCCTGAAGCGCCTCGTCGAGCTTCACGAGCAGCCGGGAAGTCAGTTCCGCGAGAGACTGCCCGTCGCTCATCACGTCCAGGTCGCTATCCGGCTGGACGTCGAAGAACGCCAGGGCGTCGTCGAGCATTTTTCTGTGCTGGCCCGTCAGCAGGACGTGAGTTTTCGCCCAGAGCGTTTCGCGCAGCGCCAGGATGACCGGCGCCATCTTGACCGCCTCGGGGCGAGTGCCCACGCAGCAGAGAACGATCCTGGGTTCCGCATTGCCCATAGCGGCATTATGCCCACCGGCTGCCTGTCGGCAATACCTGTTTTGGCTTGCATCGCCGCCGCCGGTGCGGTAGACGGGTTCACGAACGCTTCTTCCGTTATATCGGCCGACGCCATGCAGAACGAAAACCCCTCTCCGAGACGTACGACGTTTCGCCTTCCCACCCTGGCGGTGGCGATTACCATTGCGATTATCGTTCGCATGGAAGTCTCCAAAAACGCCGAGGCGATAGCGCCCGATGGGACCATCCACCTTTCGATGGCGCGCGAGCTTGCGGGCCTATCGCCGATGGACGCGATGCGATCGTACCAGTACCACCCCGGATACCCAGCCGTTCTTGGCGCCGTGGCGGAACTGACCGGAGCTAAATGGCCCGACGGATGGATCGCCGTAGCGCGGGGAGTGTCGATAGTAATGAGCCTCATTGCGCTGGCGGCGCTGTACTACGTCGCGCTGAAGATATTCAACCGCTCGGCGGCGTTGATAACCGTTGTGCTGTTCGGTATCGCCAGGGAGTTCACGTCGGTAAGCTGCGATTGTCTTTCCGACGCGCAGGCAATCGCCTGCGCGCTCCTGACGGTCGCGTTTTCCCTTTATGCGCGAGAGAACCTCAGCTCGCGCAATACCCGTGCGATTCTCGCCGCGGCGGCTGCGGGACTGGCAGCGGGACTGGGATACCTGACGCGGCCGGAGATACTCCTCTGCGGCGCGATAGCGATTATCGTCCTCCTGTGCCCGAAGCGCGAGGCGCCCCGCGACAGGAAGATCCGTTTCGCCGCCGTCGCGGCGCTCGTAATCGTGCTGCTCGCCTGTGTCCTGCCATATGCGATCCACGTCGGGGGCCTGACGCAGAAAAAGTCCATCGGCGACATCGTTCGCATGGGCGCCGCCGCGCCGCTTGCCGCGGCGAGTCTCCCAGCCGATGCCCTGAACAGCATGATCCGCGCCTGGGACCGAGGGCGCGCCGCCCTGAGCACTGGAATGTCGATCCTCGCGTGCGTGTGGTTCGCAACGTTCGTCGGGCGATTCGTTCTGCGCATCAACCTGCCACCCTCCGTCCTGGTCATGCCGACGCGACCCGGATGGTTCATCCTGTTCGTACCGGTAACCGTGATGGTGATACTGATGACGACGATGGGCCTGCGCCTTGGTTCGCACTACGCGTCGAGCCGGCACATGTTGATGCCGGCAGCGCTGGGCGCACCGGCGGCAGGGGCGGGACTGCTGATCCTGGTGGAGTGGACGCTGCTGCTTGCCGACAAGCTGCGCCTGCGCCGTTTACCGGCGCTGGCGACGGCGTGCTGGCTGGCGATGTTCGCGGTCCTGATGGGCGCGCGGGCGCTGCCGGTCCTGCACGAAGGAAAGGCATTCTACCGGCGCGCCGGAGAAACCATTGCCCGGCAGTTGGGTCCGGGAAGGCTGGTTCTCGCCTACGACGGGCGCATTCCGTTCTTCGCATCTTCACCGGCCGAGCAGTTTCACGCCGCCAGCAAGGTTACGTATCAGATCTACCGGCGAAACGTGCAATCGCCGAAGGACCTGCTGAACCTCGTCGACGGCGCTGAAAAACCATACGACGTCGTCGCGATAGACACCCGCCTTATCGCCGAATACAACTGCGACGATCTCGTCGAGAAGCTGAAAAAACACGATCGTTTCCGGCTGATGACGATCCTGCACTCAACCGCTGGATACGCGCGCAGGAACAAGGTCTGGCTGTTCCGGATCATCCCGCCCGCACGGAGCGCGACGAGCCGACCCGTTGATCGCCTTTGAATCGCGTCGGCAGGCCGTTATACTTCCCCCATGAGTCTTAACAACATGAACTCGCCGGCGACGATGGAGTTTGTGAAGCTGTCGGGCAGCGGTAACGATTTCATCTGCATCGACAATCGCAGCGGGCGTTACGATTCCATCATGGACTGCCCAGGCCGGACCGGGCATTTCGCCGCCTCTCTGTGCCACCGCGGAACGGGCGTGGGCGCCGACGGCGTGATCTTCGCAATCGCCCCGGAGATAGAGGGCGTCTCCGATATCGGGGCCAGGTTCTTCGAGGCGGACGGCAGCGAAACGGAACTCTGCGGTAACGGCACGGCGTGTTTCGCGCACTGGTCGATTTCCGCCGGGTTCGTTCCGGACCGCGAGCTTCGCATCCTTACGCCCGCCGGTGTGGTGCTGGCTCAGAACATCGACGGTTCCTACGTCCGCGTGTGCATTCCGACGCCGGAAGACATCCTCACGGACGTCGAGGTGGACGTTGACGGACGAACGTGGACGTGCGATACGGTTATCGTGGGTATCCCGCACGCCGTGACGTACGTGGACGACGTTTCCGCCCTCGACGTTGCGCGATGGGGCGCCGCCATCCGGCGACACGAGCTGTTCGCGCCGAAGGGCATCAATGCCAACTTCGTGCAGATCCTCGGCGAAGGGCGCATCGCCGTGCGGACATTCGAGTACGGCGTGGAGGGCGAGACGCTGGCGTGCGGAACGGGTTCGTCCGCCTCGGCTATTCTGACGGCGATTCGCGAAGGCTGGGGTCCGCCCTACTCCACGGGCGAAAAGGCCGTCCTCGTCCAGACACAAAGCGGCGACGTGCTGCGGGTATGCTTCACGCTGGAGGGCGAAACGGACGTTGCGGACGTGTGCCTGGAGACCATCGTGCGTTTCGTGTACACCGGCGTGTTGCATCCGACGCTCGCCGAGCGGGCGATGGACCCGCCATGATCAGCATCGATCAGAATTGTCATCCACTGTGGGACGTAGTCCCGAAACTCCAGGCGCTCGCCGGGCGGTCGATACCGGTCCACCATTTCATCGAGGACATCGACACCGCCTTCACTGCACTGGGATCGGACGTGGACGATACGCGCCTGCGAATCGCGCGGGAGCGGTTCCACCGCAGCGGAGGCGCAGACTGGGGAGCGGCGCTGTTCTATTGGCAGTTCCTGGGACGGGTGCCGGTGGATATCCGCCAATGGGAACCCATGACCTCAATGAGCACGCACGCATTGGCCCGCAAACTGGGCCGGAGCGTCGATGACCTTTACGACGAATTTTCTCCATCGGACAACTGGCAGCTTATCGGTTCGAGCTACGCGACCAGCCGGAACTATCACAGGACCATCGCGGACCTTTCGGTAAAGGAAACGGCGCCGTTTGTCCGCGAGATACTCGACAGGGCGCGGTCCGACACGCAACGCGCCTTTCCCTCTGCCGAATCGCAAAGACGCCTGCGAAAATGGTTCGACGAAGAAGACAAACGCGTCGATCGCATGCTCTCCGAATGCGCCGGCGCTTCACTGGTGGAGTTCTACCGGCGATGGTTGGGGTATCACGTGCCCGGGCCGGTAACGCTTGACCTGGCGAGCGGGCTGTTCTCGCTGGAGACATATCCACGGCTCGCCGAGCTTCCGGAAGCCTTCCTGCGTGATTACGACACCGCGGCCGGTCTTTACAACGAATCCGTCTCGCAGGCAGGCGCGGGCCTGCGGGAGCTACGCACATCCGAAGGCGAGCTGCCCTTCTTCGCGACGATGGAGCGCGAGGGCGGCAAGGTGCGCTGCGGCGTTTACGTGCGAGGGGACGAGCTTCGTCTCGGCGAGGACACGTTCGCTCTGCCGGCCGATCGCCGCCTGCCCATCGACGCCTTGAAATCAGCCGGCGTCCGCTGCCTCGCCGGAAAGGCGGTGCTGCTGGTAATCCAGGTGCGCCTGGGACCGTCGGGTCAGCCCTTGGCGCTGCCCTTCCGCGGATCGCTCTACGTACCGGCGGCGCATCTGCTGGCAGAGAAGCTGCGCGAGAGCGGACTGATCGGCGGCGAACTTCAGCCATTGATGCGCGTCCGCTTCCGCCTGCTCGACCACATGCGCCGGATCGAGACGCCCATCCGCCTTCCCGAGCACCTTGCGGAGTGCTTCGGGCGGGAGGAAATCCCCGCCTCGACGCTGGGCGAAAACTGGAAGGCGCTTTCCGCCGAGTCAGCCGGGCGATTGGAAAGTTTTAAAAACCCTTCAGCGCGCGAGCGATGGCAGAGAGAAAATCTCCCGCGCGAGTTCGCCGAGCTTTCCGCACTGGACGCTCGCCGTCGCGAGCTTGCCCGCCGGGACCCGAAATCGCCGGAGATTCGCCGCGCGTCACAGGCTGCGAAGGAAATCCAGACGCGCATTGTCGATACGACCATCCGCCGGATCGACCGGGACACGCAGATAAGCCGGATCGACACGTGGGATTCGCGCGGTGCAATTTATCCCTGGTGCATCGCACTGGGCGGACAGACGTTCTATAATGAAGTGTTGACCTCCGCCGAGCTTTACGCGGAAACGCCGGATGTGTCCTGACAGATGAATCACAAAAAAGAAATACTCAAACATTACGAACCGCGGCTTTCCACGGACCGCGAGCACTACGACATCCTCGACTGGGCAAGTACCGCCAGCCAGAAGTCGCGATTCGCCGTGCTTACCGACACCGTCGAACTGGCCGGAAAGAAACTGCTGGACGTGGGTTGCGGGCTGGGCGACCTGTACGCACACCTCCGCCACCTCGGGATCGACCTCGCCTACACCGGCGTCGATATCAGCGATGAGATGGTCCAGGCGGCCCGGCAGTTGAACGCCGGCGTCGAGTTCGTCTGCGCGGACCTTTTCGCCGATGGAGATAACACCTACCCGCCCGGAAGTTTCGACGTAACGTTCTGCTCCGGCGCGTTGAACCTGAACCTGGGCAACAACCTTCAATTCCTGCCGCGCGCAGCGGCGAAACTGGTCGAACTTGCCTCCGGAACCGCGGCGTTCAACCTGCTGCACACGCGGTCGAGCGCCAGGGAAGACCGTTACTTCTATTACGATCCTGCCGACGTGCTGAAAATCGCCGAAAGCCTCCCCTGCGAAACCGAGATCATCGAAAACTACCTGCCCAACGACTTCACCGTTATCTGTCGGAAGAACTCCTAAGGCATGGGTTCGCCAAGTCGTCTGAGAATTGCCCGCCAGATTTCCATCAGGCCAAGTTGCTCCGCCCACCGGGCTATGTATCGGCGATCGACGTCGTCGGGGCTGACCTTCATGATCCCCGTTATGTCGCGCAGATGTTTTTCCGATCCTCCTTCCCGATAATACTCCATTTTTGACAGGATTATGTCCTCGGGAGCGGCTACGCTCGCATTCAAACCGCTTTCTATTTGCACACGCCTGCGCCGAGATAGCTGCATCCGCCCCCACGGATCGCGTCGGGACATCATGAAGTCCACTTTGTTACCGGAGCTTGGGTGGATAACGTTAAACTGTCCACCATCGCAGACCGCGGCTTCGACCGCTTCTGCGCTGATGTAGTATTCGGACAACGGAAATGCCCTGACTAACGGCTGAACGTCGTCCACTGCCAGAGAAACCACGATGTCAATATCCTGCGTGAATCTCGGCTCTCCCCACGCGCCACTTCCGTAGGAGCCGACGATCATGTAGGAGACGCCCATACCCTCCAGAACATCCACGACTTTCTCCAGGAGTTCACGCTGTTCCACCGAGCATCCTCCTGTTGACTTCATCCCCGACGACCTGACTGTTCCACTCGGGGTGTTGAGAGGAAACAGCTGATTTGACCCACTTCCTCGCGGTTTTCCAGGCCTTTGCAACGATGAACATCCGCTCTGCTGGGGTCTTGCTCCGCAGAATCTCCGCTACCGCGTCGTCCACCACCTCGATCTGCCCGTCGTCAAGTCGGAATCTGCTCTTCATCTCATTCGACTTTCCGTTCGCCGTTACCGGCGTTTTTTGCCCTTGCGCTTGGCGCGTTCCTTCTTGCTCAGTCGCTTGGAGCGTTTCTTGGTCTTGAACCTGGGCATCGCCCCGCCCATGCCCATCTGCCCCATCTGCTGGGCGAACTTCATGCGATCGCGAGCGCCCATGCCCGCCATCTGCTGCATCATGCCGGAGGCCATGTTGAAACTCTTGACCATCCCGGATACGTCCTGCGGATCGGTGCCGGAACCTCGCGCGATCCTCCGGCGGCGCGACGCCTCGATCACGTCCGGCCTCTCACGCTCGACCGTCGTCATCGACTGGATGATCGCCTCCATCTTGCTGAACTCGTTTCCGTCGACCTGCATGGCGTCCATCTGCGAACCCATCCCCGGGATGAGCTTCATAATCTGCTTGAGCGGACCCATCTTCTGCATCTGGCGCATCTGACCGAGGAAGTCGGTCAGCGTGAACTGGCCCTTGGCCATCTTCTCCTGGAGCTTCTCTGCCTGCCCCTGGTCAAACTGCTCCTGGGCCTTTTCGACCAGCGTCACCACGTCGCCCATACCGAGGATTCGACCAGCCATCCTGTCGGCGTGAAACTCCTCGATGTCCGTGAGCTTCTCCCCGACGCCTATGAATTTGATGGGCTTTCCGGTGACCGCCTTTACCGACAGCGCCGCGCCACCGCGGGCGTCGGAATCGAACTTCGTCAGGATCACCCCGTCCAACTCGAGGCGCTCGTTGAATTCCTTGGCGCTGTTGACGGCGTCCTGGCCGGTCATGGCGTCGCAGACGAGATATATCTGGTGAGGCCTCGTCGCGTTGGCGATGTCCTCCGCCTGCTTCATCATCTCTCGGTCAACGTGGAGACGACCGGCCGTGTCGATGATCACAACGTCCCGCTCGTTCTCAGCCGCCCAGGAAAGGCTCTCCCGCGCGACGCGGACGGGGTTCTTTTCGCCCTCGACGCGAAAACAGGGGACCCCCACCTGAGAGGCGACGATGGAAAGCTGGTCCACAGCCGCGGGCCTCTGAAGGTCGCACGCCACCAGCACCGGACGCTTGCCCTGCTTGAGAATGTGCGTCGCCAGCTTTCCGCACGTCGTGGTCTTTCCGGAACCCTGAAGCCCAGCCATCATGATGATCGTCGGAGGAGGGCTGACGTAGTAGATGCGATTGTCCACCGGGCCCATCAGGTCGGTAAGCTCGTCGTTGACGATTTTGACCATGAATTGGCCGGGATGGAGGCTTTGGAGAACCTCCTGGCCGAGCGCTTTTTTCACCACGTCGTCGCAGAACTTTTGGACGACCTGGTAGTTTACGTCCGCCTCGAGCAGGGCGGTGCGAACGTCTCGCATGGCGTCGCGGACGTTTTTCTCGGTAATTCGCCCGCGGCCGGAAAGCTTGCGGAACACGCCGTTGAACTTGTCGGTAAGTGCCTCGAACATAGATTCGGGAGGATACCAGATTCGCCCGACGCGAGGAAGGGCCAAACGGCGACGACGCGGAAAAGACCCGCGTAATCCCCCCCCCCCCCC